>JAJRUL010000008.1 GCA_024277795.1 Candidatus Zixiibacteriota bacterium | reverse complement strand
TGATGAAGAAATGATTCGTGACATAGCCCGAAGAATACTCACAAGGGCAGGATATACCGTTCTGGTTGCGGAAACAGGGGAAATAGCTCTCTCTTTATTCCGCAAGCAGGCTGAACAGATTAATGTTGCCTTGCTTGATCTGAATCTTGAAGATATGACTGGGATAGAAATCCTATCCAAGATGCGTAAGACAAATACAACTCTACCATGCATCATCTCTAGTGGAACAGCACCTGAAAAAGATGACATACCACCGTCTTTACAGAATCATACTGTATTCTTACAAAAACCGTATCGCGCTGATATCCTCCTTGAAATCTTGGACTCATTGAATACTCAACAAACATCAAAACAGTAGATTATTTTCCCACATAACTGCTGAAAGTTCTTTTTCCCTTACTGCAAATTGTATATACTTCAACGCATGAAAAAAAGGAATATGTGTGAGAATTATGTTACGTTTTTTTTTCCTATCGACCCTTATCCTGTTAACACAAATCAGCCAAATTTCCGCAAAGGGAAAGAAAGTACGCCTAGGCTACTTTGAAGCGGGCTCAACCTCGAACCATCAGCTCTTAAGAAAAGAATTCAACCTGCAATTAGAACAGCTTCTTCCTGATTCAGTACAATTTGCTTTCGTACCAAACGGTTACAGAAGCGCAGAATGGAAACGTGAAGATTGCAGAAGAATGGCGTCAGAATTGGCTGATTCAAAGGATTTTGATATTCTTATTGCTATCGGCCCGTGGGTTGTCGAGGACCTGATTAAGGCTGGTTTTACAAGACCGATAGTCGCTATGAGCCAAGTCGACCCAGTAGCATCTCAGTTCGTAGCAAAAAATGGACAACCTGTCATTCCCAACCTTACTTTTCAAGCACCTGAATACAAGATCGAGGAGGACCTTCAGGCACTTCGACGAATAATGCCTCTAAAAAAAGTTGGTCTCCTGTTCTTCCCTTCCGACTCCCTTCAGAAAAAGTCTCTGATTCGTCGTGCTGAACATGCTGGCAGACAACTAGGATTTGAAACGGTATATGGCGAAGGTTACGATAACTCGGGAACTTACGCCTATTTCAAAGCACTCAATACCTTACCCAAAGATGTAGATGCCGTTTATCTTGGGCCGATGTCAGGGATGGATATTCAGAAAATTAACCAGTTCTTCAGAAACCTCAGAAATTTAAGAAAACCATCAATAGCCTATGAAGGGCGATTCCTTGTCGATCGTGGTGCAATGGCAAGCAACAATGCGTACACATCCATCGCCGAAGCACGGTTATCCGCCTACAAGACAGTACAAATTATCAACGGTGCAACACCTTCCGACCTCCCTACATTGCTCAAGATTGCCCCTTCACCTGCCATAAATGTCAAAACTGCTAAGATCTGCAAAGTTGATATCCCGATAGATATTCGTATTGAAGGTGGACTTGTTTTGGACCTTCTGCCTACCTCAGGTGATTATTTATCACTCGCTGATGCTGTCTCACGAGCGTTGCAGGCGAACCCCGACTATCTTGCAACTTATGATAACCTGATAGAAGCCGAACAGTTAGCAAAAACTACGTTAGCAAACTACCTTCCTCACATTGGTATAGAAGGGTATATCGGGTACCGTGATGACAACACCTTGAACAACACAGTAGAACAACTCAGCAATCAAAGTTTTTCAACTTCTATCACCTTCAAGCAGGAAATCTTCTCACTAGAAACACTCAGAAGAATTCGAACAGCAAATATCTCAGTTGATCTGGCTCGTACCAACCAGATTGCAAATGGGTTACTTTTGGAGAAGACAGTAAATATCGCTTATCTGCAATATCTTGAAGCGTTAGAACTGCTGAAGGTAGAACAAAAATACCGAGAAGTCTCTGAACGATATATCAGTATCAGTGAAGTCAATACAACGTATGCAGATCAAAGTAAGTCCGATCTGCTACGATGGCAGGCAGAACAGCAAAACTCGGTCGGACAGATATTGCTGGCAACAGGAAATCTCCGAGCAACTGAGGCGTTTCTGTTACATCTGCTCAATCTCGACGGAAACAGTCGTCCTGAAGTCGACAGCTCATTTGCAACCATCAGAGCATTTTACGATGACTATGAGTTACTGAGCAAATACATACCGCCTGAGAAACAACAACACTTACAGCATTTGATCTATAGTAGCGCACGGACACACAACCCCTCACTAGTGCTAAGTGACCAACGCCTGACATTGCAAAAATCACTTTTACGTGAGAACAAAGCAAGTTTCTGGCCATCCCTCGCTTTAGAAGCAAACTACAATCTAACCGACGAATTGGATGACAATATCGGATCAATAGTCGAAAAATCTAACAGTTGGTCAGTATACGGACGATTCTCGCTCCCTCTTTTCCTAGGTTCTTCAAGGTTCCATAAGCGCAAGGCGTTACAGGCAAAAATGAGCGAAATTGAATTCATGCGAGATGCCAAGTCTATTGAGTTGGCGGGAAAGATTGGCAAACAAGTCAGTAGGCTTCTTACAACTCTTGGAAGTCTCCCCCGTTTGCAACGATCGCAAGAATTAGCAACCAATGGCATGAGTATGGTTGCCACAGAATATGAAGCGGGGGGAAAAGATATCAGTTCATTCCTCGAAAGCTATCGAACTGCTCGACAAAGTGAATTGAATGCAATACACCAACATTATCAGTACTTGATTGAAATGGCTGAATTGACATACTCTGCTGGTTGGTCGACTGTGAACACCTATCAAACCTTCCGAGATGAATTCAGATCTCACATTGCAAAATAAAGTAATGCAGTGACCGCTTGAGAATATGCCGAATCTACTACCTACCCGATTAAATTGTTGTGATGGGTCTTGCAAAGTTGCTTTAGCGACTTTGTGTGACCTGTCGCCTTTGTCTAGTACATATTCTTGTGGCAGACAGAAGTTGATATAATATCGATATTTCGTCATCATTGGTGACTTCGCGAGGAGCGAAAGCGACGTGGCAATCTTGTTCGATATAAAGCAGAGATTGCTTCACTTCGTTCACAATGACGATCTTGGGTAAGAAATATCCCACCAGAGATTGATTCGCTTAGACGACTTTGCCGTATGGCGGTTTCGTCTTCGAACCCAATTTCCCTATACTTTTACTTTGTGTACTTTTTCACGAAACAATTATCCAATGTGTGAGTATACTTGTAGTATGAAAAACAATACTACGGAGACTAATCACATCCAATGAAATCTTTTTACAATGCATTCCTCGTATCTTTCCTCATTGCAATTATCACTTCTTGTTCTGTACTCGCCAATACAGATCAATCACCTCAGTCGAATAATCTCTTAACGATCTATATCGACTGTTCCAGTTGCGATTACGATTTTCTCAGACGAGACATCGCATTTGTTGACTTGGTTCGCGACAGAAAGCAGGCCGATGTCCATATTCTTGTGTCACGGCAAGATACTGGTGGCGGAGGTGAAGAATACACAGTCGAATTCATTGGACGAAAGGATTTCGAGCTGATGGTTGATACACTCAAGATATCGATGCTCGATTCTGACACCGATGATATGATACGTAAAAAATTATCCAAGACATTCAAATTAGGTCTGATACGATATATATCACAAACTGATCTGGCTGATGACATATCGATACGATATGCAAAACCTGCGATCAGCAAAGAAGTGATCGACAAATGGAATAAGTGGGTGTTCAACATCGACCTGAACTTATGGATGCGTGGACAAAAGCATAGCAGATCAATCAATGTCTGGAGTAGGGTCAGAGCGAATCGCATTACAGAACAACTAAAAGTAGAGCTCTCAGCTTACTTTAAGTATGATGAAAGTAAAACTGATTATGACTACTATAAGTCATTTAGCTTGTCTCGAAGTAAAGGCACAAACGGAGAGTTTATCTTTGCAATCGACAAACATTGGTCATACAGATTCGGGTATAACGTCAAATCAGCAACATACAACAATATCGATTTTGCTTCGTCAATTGATGGAGGGTTGGAATACAACATCTACCCATACGAAGAATCGAGCAGGAGACAACTGCGATTTCAATATTATTTGGGCTCCACCTACAATGATTATACAGAAGAAACAATCTTTTTCAAGACAAATGAGTGGCTCTTTAACCAGTCAATGAATATCCGACTTGCTCTTATTCAGCCATGGGGGACAATCAATGCGTCGGTCTATGGTAGCACATATATGCATGACCTCTCAAAGAACTATGTTCAGCTGTACACCTCTCTCTCCCTACGACTTGTTGAGGGTTTTTCTCTGAACATAAGAGGAAATGTATCACGGGTGAGAAACCAATTATCTTTAGCTAACTCGGGTGCAACCGAAGAAGAGATATTGTTGAGGCGAAAAGAACTTGCAACAACATATAACTATTGGGTCTCCATGGGCATTACCTATTCATTCGGTTCGATCTATAACAATATTGTCAACCCAAGGTTTGACTAATCTTATAACAACAACCTAAGCAGATCTGTATGACTAATCTACGAACCAAAATAGATACAGTTTTCCTAATAAGACAATCAAAAATGAGATCGTGAGCACAGTCCGCCCGACTTTGTATAGTAACCTATCTTCAAACTTAATCAGCTTTTCACCTCTTCTCACAACAAGAAAGACTCGAATATACCCAACAAGTGATAAAGCGATCAATACAAGTGAAATATATGTCAAAGAGATGATGCCGAAATCGTAATGGATAATATATGATCCGAGTAACAACGACAATGCCGTAAACGTATATTTCCCTGTAAGATTCGATGGTACCACAACTTTCTGCCCTCTCAGCAATACAGCAGCGGCAATAAGAATCAAAAGATCCCGACCAACAATAATCCCTGCAAGCCAAATAGGCATATCCCGAAAAAAAACAAGTAATATAACAACACCGGTAGCCATGACTTTGTCAGCCAAAGGGTCAAGGATATGACCAAGTTCTGAGGTTAACTTCATTTTACGGGCGGTATATCCATCAAGACCATCTGTGATTGAGGCCAGCACGAGCAATCCAAAACAGATATAAGTTGAAACGATATCATCCTTCCAAAGATAATATCCAATTATCGGAGTAATAAATATCCTGGAAAGAGAGAGCAAGTTGGGCAGTTTTATCAGGTCTTGCCACAAAACAGTTACCTCCAACACCTATGAATCATAAGCAGGAAGCTAACTGGCATTATTTAAGTTAGCAAGCGCAACTCTTAGAATCAGGTCAATAGATAGAGGAAATCAACCATCCTGTTGAGACAATCCCATAGTCTGCTGTTTCAATAGCACCTCCTTCCCCCTCATCAAGAGACACATAACTCTTTCTACTACAATATAATACGACCAAGATAGTGGCTTCGGGCATTACCCTTGCACCTACAATGTTTCAGAAAAGAAACATGTTGTTGTAAGGGATGGACGTATATGAAGAGACTAGTTGTATTGATAGTAACTCTTGCGGTTACTCTTGTCAGTACACCTCAGACACAAGCGCAAGAATCAGCAACAATTCAAGCGCTTGCAACTGTTGTATCAGCCTTGACTATTACTGGCACGAATAACTTGAATTTTGGCAATGTTACACCAGGTACTCCAAAATTAATTGACAAGCAGACTGATGTAGGACTTGCGGGAGAGTGGACATTATCGGGTAATCCTACTGCTGAATTAACGCTCGATTTTACTCTTCCAGATTCACTCCGTACTGCATCAGGATCAGCAATGGTTGTCAGCTTCGGAATAACCGATGCCTCGCTCGATGATGGCTCTGGCGGTGGGCAAACAGCCCCATCATCTATTCTCAATCCTCTCATTGTAGAAACCAGAAATATCGGTGCTGGGGGGGCATTAACAATTTGGATAGGAGGTCAAGTCTCTCCAACCCCCGCGCAAACTGGAGGTGCTTATGCGGCAGATATTATTCTAACAGTGACACTTACTGGTAACTAATATCTTTATTACACTCTTTCGTTTCATCTTGGAGTATCTGCCACAACAGTAAAAGATCGAATTGACAGAATCAAATCAAACGGTATCTTAAGACTAATTCTACAATTACGTCGAAAGATACCTGAATGCCTATTATATCCAGAATCATAAAACTGACCTGCCTAACAACACTACCTCTTCTCTGCTCTACTATATTAAAAGCTGAATCTGCTAGTATTCAAGCTATAGCTCATGTGACCGACCCTATCGGAGTCTCAGAAACTGGAAACAAGCAACCGCCTTATATATCATTGTATGTTCCAAATAACTCTCAACAAGCATTTTTCCTCTGCTCCGTTCGTCTTCCTGAAACTGGATCAGTATATATTGATGTCAAGGACTGCCAAAAACAGACATTCTCGAAACATCTCTATAGAGAACCGAGAAGTAATTCAAAAGGTCACAACAAACGAAATCTTATATCTCAGCTTTCACCAATAAAAGAGTCTTCATTCTTTAATACAGACTCATCTATTCTTATCGTAACACTCAGCTATACTGAAAATTAATAGTAGCATCATTTTGAAGTTGACCTCCGAATGTACTAATGGTTGGTTAAGCCTGAGGTAATGATAGTGAATTGTAAACTTGCAATAGCATTCCTGTTTTTCTTGTTGATTGGAACATCTGCTTTCGCCCAACCGATAGTCACGGGTGTGAGTGATCTTGCCTTCGGTACAATGTACCCCGGAGTCCCACTAAAAGTAGATAAAGCGAGTGCAAGTGCGGCAGAATTCAGCATCACAGGAACCGCAGGGGCCGAAGTAACAGTCACTTTTACGCTTCCTACATATATGAATGTATCAGGTTATACAATGCAGATGATCTTCTTCAATACCGATATGGCCATAGATAGCAACCCGACACCAAACCAATTGGCACCTGCATATAATGATCTTGATCCCTGGCAAACACAGACTGTTCGGCTCGGTTCAGCAGGTCTCACGGTCTGGTTGGGGGGGAAAGCAGTCCCCGCTCTCAAACAACAAAGTGGCTCATACGTCGCCGATATTGTCCTAACTGTACAATACACAGGCAATTAGACCAGTTATAGCAGTAAAAATATCCCTGTTCAACTTTCGAGCATCTTTCAAAGAAATGGTGAATTATTGCCCATGAAGGGTTACCTAAACGCCTAAAAGTGGCGAAGTATATGAACAGTACACGAGGAAAGTGTAAACGATAGAAATAAAACAACTGGTAAACATAACTCCACGGAGGGTGACAATGTTCTCCAAAAACTCACGTTTCCTGTCTTTGATAGCCATCTTGCTCATGGCAGGAATTTTCGTCGCTGGATCGACATCAAATGTTTCTGCACAGGCCGCAGTAACCAACACTGCCGATGCCACCGTTTTGGCAGCAATTACTATTGCCGCCACTACTAATCTTAACTTCGCTAGTGTATACCCCGGTGTCCCGAAAACTGTAGCACGGACTGCTACTGGTGCCGATACAACGGCGGCGATTTTCACCATTACAGGTCAAGCAGGTGCAGGTATCAGTGCATTCTTGGTGCTTCCAGAATATGTCTCTGAAACAGGCGGTGATCGTATGACTGTCTCTTTTGGAACAACTGATATGGCGCTTGATACTACTACTACAGCTAACCCTAGCACTATAGTAGCGGGTGACGGATGGATCGATCAAGATCCACGCTCATTCCCTGCCGCTCTTGTGATAGGTGGAACTGTACCTGCAGTAACAACAACAAAAGTCTACCTTGGTGGTAAAGTCATACCGTCTGTATTCCAGACCGCAGGTGCATATACTGGAGATATCATTCTCACAGTTGCGTACAACGGCAACTAGGAATCAGCCTAAACTATTTGATTAAGGGAGAGCCGACAGGCCCTCCCTTTTTTTATCCGATATTCCCCATCTACTTACATCTTTGTTTCATCCTGAATCACGTTCATAACCGATCTTAAACCAATATTCCATCAAATCTGAAAGCAATACCTGATTATTACTGGGTATTTTTATCATGTTCGATGTGTTAAAGTTTTGAACAGCCTGCCGATTAGATAAATGAAAAGGACTGTTCCATAATTGAACAGAGAAAACCAAGAGATGTATATAGGAAAGCAATCTCACATACAGCGACGAGCCATTATTCTGCTGGTCGTGCTTCTTTTGCTTGCAGTAGCCCCACCTACAGAAGCTCAAGAAGTTGCCATAGGGACAGCTACAGCAACTGTCCTTTCAGCCGTAACAGTTACTGCAACCGCTGCCCTTGCATTCGGTAATGTGTATCAGGGAGTTACCGCCTCTATTGCTAACAATAATGCCAGTGCCGCCATATTTACAATATCAGGTCAGGCCAATGCGGGAGTCACGTTATATTTTCAGCTTCCAGAATATCTAACGCTTACTACTGGTGGGGATCGTATGAATATCTCTTTCTCTGCTACGGACGCGTCTATTGATACGACTGGTGCCAACAATCCCGCTACTATGGCTGGAACAAAAGGCTGGCAGGATACAGATCCTCGCGGACTACCGTCGACAGCCACCATCGGATCGGCGGGGACATCGGTATATTTAGGAGGAAAAGTGTACCCGTCAGCTTTTCAACAGGCAGGAAGCTATAGTGCTGATATTATCCTGACAGTCAGCTACAATGGGACATGATCAAATGATGACTTCATATAACATACTGAGGCTATCACAGATGAGGACTATCAAGCGAACCTCTGCCATTCCAATGACCTGCCTTCTGGTCGCCTATTTGGTCGCTTGTGTTACAAGCCAAAGCTTTGCCCAACCTGCCGTAGCTACTCGATCGGCTACAGCAACAATTGTTACACCGATAGTGGTCACGTCTACAACTAGTCTTGTTTTTGGGAATGTCACCCCCGGAGTTACAAAGACAGTCTCAAGAACAGCTACAGGAATTGACACTACAGCGGCTGTTTTTACTATCAGCGGTGACCCCGGAGCAGGTATTCTCGTCCAATTCACTCTTCCAGAATATATGAGCGCAACATCAGGTGACAGAATGCAATTGCTCTTTTCGAGCAGTTCCTGCACCGTTGATTCTCTTGCGGGCACACCCGCAATACCTGGCGCAGGTGCATGGATTGGAGTAAATCCTCGAGCACTCCCTGCCTTAAAGATTGGAGCGACTAATAGCAGTACCAGCATATACCTCGGGGGTAAAGTGATCCCTCAACCCCGTCAAACAGCAGGAAGTTATAGCGCGGACATTGTAATCAGTGTCTCCTACGATGGTACCTAAGAATGAAACCTGTATGAAAGGATAGATAAATTTATGAACACACGAAACCATGTGCGCAGATATCGCAATGTCATACTGTTGATCGCAATCGTCATGTCGATTTCATCACATATTATGGCATCAATTCTGGTTGCACCGACTGTTGTATTTCTCAGTGATAAAGCACGTACCCAAAGAATGACTATTCAGAACCCAACTGATGGACCAGTAGAGGTTTCCATTTATTTCAGCTTCGGAATTCCTGAATCGGATAGCCTTGGAAATATCAGCGTCGAATTAAAAGATGATAATGTGACCGATCCTCGTTCAGCTCTCGGATGGATCAAAGCATTCCCGAGAAAAGTTGTCGTCCCTGCACAACAATCACAAATTATCCGTTTAGTTGCACGTCCCCCTGAGAACTTACCTGATGGTGAATATTGGGCAAGAATCGTATTTAGCTCACAGTCTGCTCAAACAGAACTCCCTCCACCAACAGAAGATGGAGCCATCACGACCAAACTGAACATGATCATGCGTACGGCAATTCAAGTTAAATATCGGACAGGTGATCTAGTAGCCAATCTTGAACTCAATCAAACTGGTGTGACACATGAAGGAAACAAGGTCCATGTCCTTTTAGATATGACTAACAGAGGAAATGTCTCATATATGGGAGTCCTGACTTGTCGACTGCTTGATTCTGACGGAGAAGAGATACTGAAAAACAGGTCAAATATCGCTATCTATCGGGATCTCAAGCGACGTATCGACTTCACACTTCCTGAAGGTTCAAAGCTACCCTACAAAGTCGACGTTGAAATTTCACCTGATGGCAGGACAGATGTCCCTGTCACAGATATGATCAAAGGGAATAAAATCAAGACGGTTGCAATAGTGGAGACACAGTAATCCTCAACATTGATACTATCTGTTAGTTGCAAATGCGTACGAGAAAAGAAAAATCGGTCTGCTATTGTAAAATAGCTCTCGCCATACTGATCGTAATCATCATGATGGCTTCCTCTGTCTTTTCTCAGGAGCAGGAGCTTGAAGAGATTGTCGTCAACTTCAAAATACAACGCCTGCTCGATGTTGACATATTTGTCCAATACGACGGTGAAACGGTCTATCTTCCTATAATTGAAATCTTCCGTCTCTTGGGAGCAAATACAGAATATCTTGTCAAAGAAAAGAAACTAACAGGTTATATTGCTAATCGATCTGATCGATTCGAACTTGATTTCCATACATATACATCAAAGATAAACGGGAAAAAACTACCAATACCTGAAAATGGCGTAATACGTACTGAAAATGAAGTCTACTTGAGAATCGATCTTTTTGAACCGATGCTTCATCTGCCGATGAAATTCATCTTTTCATATTTACAGGTTACACTACCACTCGATAAGAGCTTTCCCGCGTTTCAAAAAATGAAAAGAAACTTGGAGCACAAACGACTCAAGAAAGAAAAATTAGTACTGAAAAACATACGTAAGATGCCTCAATCACGTGAGTTTATTGGTGGAGGTGTAGCTGATTGGTCTCTCTCAGCAAACCCCGTAGGTGGTGCAGGTCAATTTTTCTCATTAGGATTGGGAGGGATGCTATTAGGTGGTGATGTAACTATTTTTGGAAGTGGCAATAGCACTACTGGTATTGACCCTGACCATCTTATATATCGGTGGCATTACTTTTTTGATGCCCGCTCTTGGATTACTCAAGCAGAGATTGGCAATGTCTTCGCAGGAGGCCCTTTCGGCAGAACCCTTCGAGGAGGGATGATTACAAACCGCCCTCAAAACCAAAGAAAATTCTATCGCACAACTGATGTTACGGGATTTGTCGGTGAAGGATGGGAAGTTGAGCTATATGTCGATCAAAAACTTACTGACTATGTCCAAACTGGTGTAGATGGACGATACGACTTCAAGATCAATGTCGACTATGGAGCATCGATAATTGAGCTTAAAATGTATGGACCTAACGGCGAAGTCCAAAAGAAAGAACAATATATCCGCGTACCGTACAACCTGATACCGAAGAATACAGTCGAGTATTCGCTTGCACTTGGTGATGTCCCGACCGACAGTCTATGGACAAAATATGTTCAACCCTCACTCTATGTTGGTGCACTTGATAAACTCACAATAGGAGCATCTATAGATGTCCCCGTTGCCGAACAAGTCCCTGAACAAGTATCGTACGCAGGTCAGGCGACAGCTCAAATTTCCAGCAACTTTATTCTCGGGGGGACTTGGTCACCTCAATATATCTCGCATGTTGACCTAAACTTCAGCCTCCCGTCATTTGTTCATCTTGATGCTTCTTTTTCGCGATGGCATGCAAACAAACTTCGGAACCCCGCCCAACAGGAATATGGTGCGGTTTTTTCAGCGGCACTTCCCATACACTTTGCACAACGGTTTTTCTCTTTCAGATACTATCTGACATGGGATAAGTTCTCAGCAACGTCACTAATCAACCAACAGTTCGGATTAAGTGCCACAATAGGAAGTTTCAGCTTCAACTATTTGGGGAAACACAGAATCGTCCGCCACGGACTGGCTACTTCGCAGTCAATTTCCTCTGAAATCTTTACGACACTACCTATTCATCGTCGTTTTCGACCTCAAGTACGTGCAGTATATAACCATACAGACAACCAACTTGAACGAATCGCTGTTCACATGAACCGTCGAATCTTCAGACAAGGGCAACTATCTGGATCAATCGAGTATGATGCTGTTGGACGCAATACGATGGTTAGAGTTGCATTCGATCTTTTCACTGATTTTGCCGCATTTTCAACACGTGCCGCATATACAAAAAGCTCAACTAATATCACACAAGTACAGCATGGATCAATTATCTATGATCAGGAAGCTCGCAAATTCCTTTTTGATCGCTACAATGCACTCGGTGCGGGAACAGCTTTAATTCAGCCTTTTATGGATGAAAACTTCAACGGTCGCAGAGATAATAGCGAACGAACTCTTGAAGGGATTCGTGCTTCTATTCTTGGAGGGCGTGAACGTCGTCGAGGTGAATCAAGACTCTACTATTACGAAGGTTTGAATCCGTATGACGAATACACATTGCGCATCGATCCTGTCTCCATTGACGACCCGACTTTGAAACCTGTTTGGGAAAACTATTCGGTCCGCTTAAATCCAAACATGGTCACTACGATTACAGTGCCTATCGTGTATGGCGGTGAAGCGGAAGGGATAATACGAAGAAGAACGAAAAACGGCAATATAGGACAAGGCGGAATAAAAATACAATTCTTGAATCTGTCACGAGAGATGGTCACTGAAGTCACTAGTTTCTCAAATGGAGAGTTCTTCTATCTCGGACTTCTTCCCGGACGGTATCGTGCAACAATCGACCCTGGACAATTGGCACAATATGGATACATTTCTGAGCCGGCAGTATTGGAGTTTGAGATGGAATCGGTTGAAAATGGCGGTTCAATAGATAACTTAGATTTTCTTCTCATTCCAATATCTGAACAAGAAGCAAAGAATAAGCCAACAGACTAACCAACAACTACTTGCTATTATCCCATAACAAACAATTGGTACAGTTTTCGATCAGCTAGAGATTAACTTTCAGCAGAGCTGAATTATGCTCCGACTAATTTTAGTCTACCAAGTAAATTCATTACCTGTGGCATCAAATTAAGTCCGCATATATGACCAAGACCACCATCAGCACAAGAGCGTTCGTTAAAAGCGGTAACATTGTCAAACCGTACCGAACTTCCATGGAATATCACAGGAACAGGATCGGCACAATGAGCTTTCATCTCACACGCTGTCGAGTGATCAGCAGTAACAACCAACAGAACGTCATCCGGCAAATTTCTAAACAGAGAAGCCGCCTTGTCAGACTTGATAAGGAAATCACGTTTCCCTTCCCAATTTCCATCTTCCGCAAGTGAATCAGCCGCCTTAACATGAACAAAGACAAAGTCATACTCATCGATTTTCTCAAGCGCGAGCTTAAACTTTGCCTCTATATCAGAATCAGGTAATGCAGTCGCCCCAGGAACATCAAGAATATCCATACCCAAGAACGCTCCGATTCCTTTATATAATCCACCTCCCGCAATACAACAGGAGGTCAAATCGTACTTCTCTTTGAAGCTAGGAATACCAACATATTGACCTGCACCACGCACCAATAGATAATTGCCTGGAAGCTCACCATTCTTGATCCTGTCCTGATTGAATTGTGCAGTTTTGAGCTTCTTGTGAGATTCCTCCAGAAACTTATTCAATACTTCAGCAGTCTTTGCCGCTTCAGGTGTATCGTCTGTAGGAGTCACCTGTCGGATTGGCACATCGGGTACATGCGGATCTGCATCAATAATCGCTCCAGAAAGCCCTTTACCTCGCATAATGACACCTGCACGGTGAGCTGTACCCGGCTTAACTAAGAACGTTACACCGTCAATTTCCATACCGTCAATTATTGGAGTCAGCTCGGAAACATCACGAATTCTTCCTGCACGACGATCAGTAATGATACCATCATCATTGACAGTCCCCATATTTCCACGCAAAGCGACATCACCATCTTCAAGCGTCAAACCAAGCCCCGCAACTTCAATTGGGCCACGCCCCGAATAACACGTATTGATATCATAGCCGAAAAGAGTCAGATGGGCTGTGTCACTCCCGGGTGTAAGACCTCGCCCAAGTGTGTGCATAAGACCGCACTCAGCATAAGAAGCAAGTCGATCCAGATTCGGGGTCTTAGCCGCTTCCAAAGGTGTCAAAAATCCAAGTCCCTGGATTGGACGATCGCCTAATCCGTCGAAGATCACCATTATAACTCTTTTTAACATATCTTCTCCCGTTCTTGCTTCTACAAGTAAAGTTCTGCAATTCTTTTAGATCAGCGTTACCCGTTTTTCCCCAGTCAAAATCTGACCAATACGATATACCGCCTGATCTTGTGCTTTCAACTCATCACTTATTCTATCGGCTTCTTCTTCAGGAACAACAAGTATGAATCCAATCCCCATATTAAAAGCAGAATAAATATCATCTTGGTCAATATTGCCCGCTTTCTTCAAAAACTCGAAAATAGGTACATTGGGCCAACTCTTTTTATCGATTGTAGCAGTACAATTCTCGGGCAAAACTCGTACTAGATTTCCGGGAATACCACCACCAGTAATATGAGCCATTCCGTGGATGTTGAATTTCTCGAGTAATGGCAAAACTGTTGGAGCATAACAAATATGTACCTGCATCAAAGCTTCAGCTATTGTCATTCCAAGCTCATCGACAAAATCATCAGCTTTCAATCCTGCCACTTCGAACGCAACCTTTCGAGCCAATGTATAACCATTGGTGTGAAGACCATTAGAAGGAAGCCCAAGACAAATATCACCCGGCTCTATTGCAGAACCATTTATCGTTTTATCCTCATCGACGACCCCGACAATAAAACCTGCAAGGTCATATTCACCGGGTTGGTAAAGATCGGTCAACTCGGCAGTCTCTCCCCCGACCAATGCCATACCGACATTTCGACATCCCCGTGCAAGCCCCTCAACCAACTGTTCAACAACAGATGGATCAAGCTTACCTATACCGATATAGTCAAGGAAAAAGAGCGGTCTTGCCCCCATAACGAGAATATCGTCAACACAATGGTTGACCAAGTCCTCGCCAACAGTGTTATGAATGCCTGTCATAAATGGGATTTTGAGTTTTGTCCCGACTGAATCAGTCGAGGAAATCAAGACAGGTTTTGCAATTGTGCCAAAATCAGCTCGAAAGCATCCGCCGAATGAACCGATTCCGCTTAAAACGTTTTCATTGAATGTTGATTTCGCCAACGATTTGATGCGATCAACCGCCTCTTCGCCAGCCGATATATCAACTCCTGAATCGGCATACGTAAGGCCCTGTTTACTTTTGTGATCAGTCATGCGATATATTACCTTGAGCGGATGAAATTGTCAACGGAGTCAATAGCATGATTGCATATTTGTCCCACGACAACTATAAACAGTTATTAAGTCTTAACTTACGGAGCGAAGATAATGCTGAACACCCCATATACTCTCCCTGATATTTATGAAGTTGCCTTCTCCTTTCGTAATTACCCAAATGCTGTCGATTTTCTTATAGAGTCCGCCCAAATTACTGGTGGTTCCGAAATCAAGAAAATGGTCGAGCTTGGTTGCGGACCTGGGCAATACTGCAGAGAGTTTGCCAAAAGAGGAATAAAAGCAACAGGGCTTGATCTCTCACCAGAAATGGTACATTACCTCAAGACAATTGCCGAGGAAGAAAAACTGCCACTTACTGCAATTGAAGGTGATATGCGGAGCTTTTCCCTTACAGAAAGAGTCGACCTTGCTGTATGCATGATGGATACACCTAGTCTTTTGTTAACCAACAAAGACATGATTGGTCATCTCAATGCTGTTGCAAAGAACCTCAATGATGATGGTATATACATTATGGAATTGGCGCATCCCCGAGCATTCTATACTACTGAAAGCCTAACGAGTAATAATTGGACTATTGAAAGTAACTCGATCACAGTCCATACCAACTGGGCAACTGAAAGTACAGTAGATCCACTCACAGAAACAAAAAGCGGGATAGTTACATATACTGTCGAACAACATGGAAAAACAGAAGAATACAAATCAAACAGTTGTTGGCGTATGTACTCAGCTGGGCTCATGCGTGCCCTGATCGAACTCTCAGGACAATTCAAAATTACAATGATGTATGGTGATCTTGACGTAAACATTCCATTCGACAATGACAAAAAAGCATGGCGAATGATTCTTGTACTACGAAAATATGTCTAAGACTTTAGCCTCGCTCATCAAGAACTGCAACCACATTCTTAAAATCATCAGGAAGGTCGACTTCGATAGATATGCTTTTGCCTGTTAATGGATGATCAAATTCAAGTTTGCATGCATGCAACGCCTGCCTGTCAATTATTTCCAATACTTCTTTTGCAAGTGCCCGTTCAGGTGCAAAAATACCTTTGATATTTTTGGTACGTCCACCGTAGTCAGGATCACCAACCACAGGATGTCCAACATGGGTTAGATGGACTCGGATTTGATGGGTACGGCCTGTATGTAAACTCAATTCCAACAGATCATACGCACGATAACTTCTTAACACCTGGTACTGTGTAACAGCAGGCCGTCCATTGTTTCGATTTACAGTCATTTTTTTACGGTCCCGCGTCGATCGCCCTATTGGTGCATCGATCTCCCCTTCATCATCAACCATGTGCCCCCATACAAGAGCTGTATATTGACGATGAATCTCACGTGCTTGCATCATTGCCTGCAGTGCCAATAACGTTTTTTCATTGAGTGCAACTACGAGCAAACCCGAGGTCTGTTTATCTAAACGATGGACAATTCCAGGTCGTTCTGCCTGACGATTAGTTGGTAAACTCTCAAAATGGT
>JAJRUL010000113.1 GCA_024277795.1 Candidatus Zixiibacteriota bacterium | reverse complement strand
CCTTGTGCACTAATTGAGACCGATTGAGATATTTCTCTAACAGCTGCAGTCTGCTGTGTTATGGATTGTGCGACCGCATCAGTCAACTCGTTAATCTTCCTGTTAACATCTAAGATATTACTTATCGCCGTTACCGCTTCTGTCGTATCCGCTTGCATACGAGCAACCTGCTGAGTGATCTCGGCAGTCGCTTGCGATGTCTGTTTCGCCAACTCCTTAACCTCATTAGCTACAACGGCAAAACCCTTACCAGCATCCCCAGCAGAAGCCGCCTCGATAGTTGCATTGAGAGCCAAAAGGTTTGTCTGGTCTGCAATATCGGCGATTGAATTAACGATCTTACTCACTTGATCAGCATTCATGGCCAACGAATTCATCTTAGCTTGTGCTTCTTCAGCGGTTTTATCAGCCTGTTTTGCTATCTCTGCAGTATTTGTTGAATTTTGAGTTACTTCTGACAATGTCGAACTAAGCTCCTCAATGGCAGCAGAAATAGAAGTCACTGAACCAGACATTTCACCAGCCGTACCTGACATCGCTTTAACATTTGCAGACATTTGCTCAACAGAAGCTGCAACAGAATACATGTTGCTACTAATCTGTTCAGATGCTGACGCAGAGGTCGAAACATTGCTATTAACTTTGTTTGAGCGTTCTGACAATGCCTTTGCAACTTCATCGATATTACTTGATGAACCGACGATTTGATCCGTTTCACTCTTAATCAAACCGATCACTTCTCGTAGATTAAGAACCATCTTATCGAATGAAAGCCCCAAAATATCTTTCTCAGACTTTGGCTTGATTCTTACTGTTAGATCATTGCCAGCTACACGCTCAGAAACATGAGCGAGGTCCTTTAAGTATTGAATCATATTCTTAAAGGCAGATGCCAATTCGCCAATCTCATCTTTTCTATCTATATCAATAGTATGGTTGATGTCACCTTTAGAAATCTTCTCGGCAATCTTCGTAATCCGAGAAATCGGTATTACAATACGTGCTACCAAATACGCAATAATAGTCCCTAACAAGAGCGCAATAACAGAAACCCATATGGGGATCTGTGCATATACTTTGGCAGTTTCCTTAGTGTTTGTTACTTTGACATTAGCTTCTTCTGAAGCCTTTTCGTATTCTTCTACAATGATCGGTTCTAATTCATGAATTGCAGATCGTAACGTACTGATTTCTGAAGCGATTAATTTGTCTGCATCTACGAGTGCAAGAAAGTTTGCTTCATAATTATCAGTCGCAGCTTTCATCTCTTCTTTAACTTCAGGCTTTAGATTACTGGCCAGAATATTCAGTTTTAATGTTGCCAATTGGTCAAGGTTCTTCTTGATATATTTGTCCATACCTCTCAAGAGGTAATCTTTTTCATGCTTTCTAATAGTGAGAACATTAACCAATAGATTGGTCTCATTCGCCTTCTTCGTGATATTTGCAAGTTCGTGGGCAGCATCTCTAAACTTTCCCTGTAACCCTGAGTTATGATCCAACCCCCTTAATTGCCACGCTTCGACCATTTTGTGAAAGCTTTTCAGATAGAGATCAGAGTTATCGATTATTGTTTTATCTTTTTCAAGATCATCGATATGCCCTGCTTGTTCATCTAACTCAATAAGATCAAGAGCCACACTCTTTATCTTGGCAACTGCTGAATCAACTTTTGCAACATACTTCATATCTTTGTGCAGTAAGAAGTCCTTCTCATTTCTTCTGGCTTCTAACATATACGTATCGATCTCAGCAAATTTAGACTGCATTGCTATCTCGCTACCTATCACATCAGTGAAGCCATCGACGGTATTCATCAGATTACTATAGGAAATAACAGCAACAGCAGTCAGAAGAATAAGTATTGCACCAAAGCCTGCGTACAGCTTTGTTGTCATCTTAAGATCTTTGAATTTTTTCATTTCTATACCTTCTATTCCTTCGTCACTTAGAATTTAAATAGTGTATTCACGTATATTTTACTCTTGCTATCACGTGTACTATCCTGATAGTTTGTCATGCGATAATTCAACGCAACCTTGAAACCCTTCATTGGAACACTCTCTATTCCAATAATGCTGTATGTTTCACGATCATTGTCATTCACTGTGTTTGGATCGTAAAAATCGACTCGTCCGAAGAAATTGAGGGTACTCATAAAATTAGCTTGTTCAATTAACTTCTTCATATAGAGAGTCGCAAAAAGAGAGATGCCACGCTTCTTCACTGCATCCTGCCCTGCACCCTCTCCAACAGTTATATAGTTCATATCAAATCCGAGATCGGCAATACTCTTCCATGCAAGTAAACCACCAACTGAAACAATCTGCCGTTTCCAGTCAGAACTATTAACTGCTGTGATAGTCGTATCCAACGGTGTAGCGGTTGTATCGATTGACATAAGATCATCAAGTGATTTGTTCTGTGTGCCACTATAGAATTGCATCAAGAGTGTACTCTTGGAAAACGCTTTCGATTGATGTAGAGGCTTAACCAATGACACCAAATTAATATCTTTGCTATTGTTAAGCTCATGTACATCGCTATAACTTGTGCCGTTTAATAACGCAAGACTCACAAACCCATACTTTGATTTTGGACCGAAGCCAACGATCGTCGATACACCAAGATCAGATGAAGTCAAAAACTTTCGACCATCGCTGACAGTTTTATCAAGATATCTGCGTCCCCAAAGCTTGTTCATATGATCAATGTATTGAGTAGCTTGAAGACCAAATCGTAATTTAGCTCTACCAGCAGTAAAAGTAGGTTTCCAGTCGAGATATGCATATTTCAAAATAATGTTATACTTATCATCAATGGACTTGAAGTCTGATGTTATTCTGATACTTGTACTTTTGTTCAGTTTTGACTTCAACGTTACATAAGCCCGCGACAATGCAAATTCACTCTGATTTGAATTGGCATCAGAGAAATCTACCATCCCATAACTGTACATACGCCCCTTGACTGTTGTCTTTGGACCTGATGGTTTGATTGAAGATTCGGAGTGCTTGTTATTCCGACTATCAACCAATGTCTCAATATGCTTATCTATGACTGCTAATTGTTCAGCTAATTGTGCTATTTGAGTTTCAGAAACCTCAGGTTCCATCCAACTATTTTGATCTATAGAAGCAAGTTGTTGGCTATTCTTACCAAGAGCTTGCTTAATACCTTCGACTTCTGCCCAAAGTGCGGCCATCTGGCTGGTCACCTCAACCAATTGCTCATCAGTTATTCCGCCTGATCTTTTATCCTTGTTGGTAGTGGCTATCTTCCTTTCCAATTTTTGTATTTGTGTTTTGCGAGCCACTGTTTCCTGCTCAATCATTTTTGTAAGATTTGATTCTATCTTATAAACAGCTTGAAGTAATTGATCAAAATCCCCTCCATAGACTGACCCGGTATTCATCCATAGTGCTAACACTATGGATGAAACAGTAATGGTTCTAAATCTCATGACTCCTCCAACAAAATTTATAATCCCGGACTTAAACACTTTCTGTCATTGATATTTTTTCATCAGCCAAACGACATGCTTCGATAACTTCTTTACTTGCAATCTCAGCAAATTTCAATTGTTGTCTGGCTGTATCTATATTTCCCAAACGCATTTCATCTACTGCAGCATTTGCCGCTTGATGGACCTGAATATGTGGATTCTTTATCGCTTTGAATTCGGGCAGATCTGCAAATTCTTGTGCTTTATCAGAGTCATACCACTTACCAAAACGGCAGGTATGGTGATCTGTACTATTCCACTCATCAATTGGTATCTCCCCCGACAAGACTGCATGCAGTTTTGTCATATATTTAGTATGATCTCCTACTGCGACAGCAAACATCTCAGCACCTTCTTCAACCATAAATTGATCAACTATTGCTCCAAAGCTTCTTGCTTGATTATCGAGCCTCTCTGATATTTCTCCTAGCTCCGAAATATTTCCTGTCATATCATTGGTCGCTTCAGCAGCCTCACCTACATTCTTCGCTATTCCAGATGCACCATTGGAAGCTTCTAAGACAAAACGAGAGATTTCGGCAGTTCCTTGAGACAGCTCCTTCGCATTAGTTGAAACAGTATCCGCGGCTTTGGCACTAACTGCCATTGAAGCTGATATTTCTTTAACAGCCGATGATTGCTGATCCATTGACTCAGCAACAATACTTGAGAGATCTGTTATTTTTTGATTCACTTCAAGAATACTGGCTATCGCCT
>JAJRUL010000112.1 GCA_024277795.1 Candidatus Zixiibacteriota bacterium | reverse complement strand
GTAGAGGGTGAGTTTGATGGACGAACTCGACTAGGCTGTTCCTCTTCGGAATGTGATTTTATCTTTTACCAGAATCCTGTACCTGCGGCGGGGGCCTTAATTGTTGAAAACAATAAAATCCTACTTGTCAAAAGAGCACACCCTCCAAAAATCGGGTGGTGGTGTATTCCCGCAGGTTTTATGGAATGGGGAGAACATCCGTCAACAACTGCAATCCGCGAAGTAAAAGAGGAAACAGGTCTCGATATTGAACTAACAGCATATTTTGATATATATACAGGTTCAGACGACCCAAGAACAAATGCCGTACTGATTCTCTATCTCGCGAAAACAATAGGGGGGACATTGCAAGCGGCCGATGATGCCCTTGATGTCCGTTTCTTCACGTGGGACAACCTCCCTGACAAAATAGCATTCGAATCACATCATCGTGCATTTCTTGACTACAGAAACCGATTCAACATAAAGCTATGACACAATCAAGATTTGGTAAAAAATTCTTGAGGCTTTTTTCTTTTTCTATCGTATACATACCTCTGAATTCACAACTTGATTATTTGGTATACGATTTGTTATATGTTCTCATAAACCGGAGGAAAGTATGACACGACGATTTGCATGGATTGCTGGCTCATTAGTATTAACTGTCTTTTTGTTGCCTACCTCTCTATTCGCGCAGGGAAGTGAATACAAGAAATATGAACGAAAAGGACATCGTGAAAAACTCATTGAAGTTGGCTTCTATGATAAAATAATAGGAATCCGAATTTTCGTTGATGGACAGGAATTAAATACAACAACTGACCAAGAAACAATACGACATTCCGAAGGAAGTGTAACAATAAATGACTCGGTATACTTCAAAACAGACGGTCTGCATTTTGGTGATTATCTTGTCGCGTATGACAGGATTGCCGACCTACTTATTACCGAGGGAGATGATTATGCTACAATAACGCTCTATGAATACATCGGAAACCCGAGTCGAGCAAGACGGATGCATAAAGGGAACCTGCAAACTTTTGATCAGCCTATAGAGATACAAGATGACCAATTTGTACGAGGAATGATTTTTTCTGTCATTGGCGACATTGAAGTCTATGGTGAAGTAAATAAAGATGTCGTCTCACTCTTCGGAAATATCTATATCGGCCCTGGTGCAGTCGCTCGAGGAGACCTTGCCACAGCAACAGGAGAAATTGATATCGCATCTGACGCTTCAATATATGGTGAAGCATATTCGGCAAATCGTGATCACGATCGACAATCATATCGTTTCAGACGAAAGAAAAAGAAAATCAGCTTTAACGGTACCTTCGACTATAACCGTGTTGATGGTGTGACTCCATGTATTGGAGTTCGTTTCAATGACAACGATTCTCTTCTCCCTTCAGTTTGGGCTGTTGGTGGATACGCATTTGAATCAGCCCGATGGCGGTATGATTTTGGTATAGAACAAACAATATTTCGCAAGAAGTCGCTTGTCCTCGGAGGATCATTCTATCGCGAACTCGCTTCTCAAGATGATTGGCTGTTGGACCAAGGGGAAAACATGGCATTTGCACTATTAGTCACCGAAGATTTCAAAGATTACTATGAGTCGGAAGGTGGTAAGGTGTATATAAACTATAAACCGACGACATCAATAAATCTCAGTTTTGATTATAATTATGAAGAAACCAGATGGATAGACGCTCAACCTCACCTCTGGTCTCTGTTTGGGGGAGATAAACTCTTTTCTGAGAATTTTGGCAGGGTTGATGAGCCATTGCGGTCTACAGGGATATCGGAACTCAATGGTGGTATCAACAGTACGTTACATCTCTCTTTTGATTTGGACACAAGACCAGAAAAACCTCCTGTTGCCTATTCTGCGTGGCACGTAAACTCAGCAATTGAGCATTCAAACCCTGATTTCAATTCCTACTATGATTTCAGGCGTTATACTGTAACGGCAAGACGATACCAGAAAATCCGGGATAGATCCATGCTACTCCTGAGAGCTATGTATGGAGGAAGTGACGGGTACCTGCCTATGTACAAACGCTTCTACTTGGGAGGATTGGGCACTCTTCGAGGATACAAACACAAAGAATTCACAGGGAACAGATTTTGTATGACCAACCTTGAATACAGAATAGCATTTCCCAAAAGCGAATTTGCAGTTTCTCTGATTTGGGATATGGGCCAAATCAACAACACGACATCTTTTAATAGTGATGACAACGTATATCATTCACTCGGCGGAGCTTTGCATATTGGTGATGATTTGCGAATTAATATTTCCAAACGATTGGATCGCTCATTTGATGATTCGCCCAAAATATATGTAAGGTTGGAACATAAATTTTAGATGAGATCATTGCCGACTTCGAGATAGTAACTATCTATTGTGCTGTCCCTATTGTCATAGACATCAACTTGACATGAGTTCTGCCCGTCGATATGAAGTAAATATGGAAATTACCTCTATTATATTGACTGTATTTAACTTAGATAATAATGAAAAAGCTGTTCAAGAGCCAAAATCGGCACTTCAATACCTCTTCTCTGGATTCCTTGACATTACCGGATATGGCCGACAAACGATCAGTAGCCGTAGCAGAAGCTTCCGTCTGTCTGAATTATCC
The DNA here is from genome assembly GCA_024277795.1 of Candidatus Zixiibacteriota bacterium. Lineage (GTDB taxonomy): Bacteria > Zixibacteria > MSB-5A5 > GN15 > FEB-12 > JAJRUL01. The sequence goes on along the minus strand of JAJRUL010000112.1, from coordinate 10,794 downwards.
TCAGATACGCTCTAATTCCCTGAACAAAATGTAACAGTACTCATCAAGACTGTTAATCATAACAGTTTTTCGCCGATAGAGAGATTGACCGATAATAAACATCTGAGGTGCGAAACTTGACGAACAAAAACCCTGAAGACGACACAATTCGCTACCAAAACTCAGGAACTGATATGGACAGCGGTAATTCAACTGAACCGCTTGATGTCCTTGCAGATCTTGAAGCTACGCTTAATGAGGTTGCAGATAGCAACCCACGAGTTGATACTGATCAAACAGATCCTACAAGGAATGTTGCTGATTTAAAGGCATTACTTGAGGTCTCTTTGACTATTAATTCCTCGTTGGTTCTGGATGATGTATTACAAGTTGTGATGCACAAAGCCATTGAACTCATGCAGGCGGAGCGCGGACTCATCATGCTTCTTGATGATAACGGTACACTCCAAGTAAGGTCAGCCTATAATCTGTGTAAAGAAGAGATGATGGAAGAGAACTTTCAGGTCTCGGATTCCATCACTTCTGAAGTCGCTAAAACTGGTCGGTCAGTTTATACTTCTGATGCACAGGCAGACCAACGCTTTTCAAATCAAGAATCGATTGTTGAGCTACATTTACGTTCAATTATGTGTGTACCGATAACCTTGAAAGATCAAGTAATCGGCGTGATTTACCTCGACAACTCCAGTCAGAGCAAGATGTTCCTCAAGAGCGATCTTTTCTTGTTTGAGCTATACGCACAAATGGTTTCAAATGCACTACACAATGCTTCCATTTATGATTCGCTCTTGCACATGAAGAAATACAATGAATCAGTCATTTCCAAATCTCCCATCGGAACAGTTGTAATAGATTCACAAGGTCGTATCTGTACAATCAATGCAATAGCTCTTGAGATTTTTGATTTCAATAAAGAAGCTGTTGTTCTTGCAAGTGAGAAAGGGAAATCAACAATATTCCTCGATCTTCTCCCTGAATCAGAACGCCCCAGATGGAAATCTATGATAGACACTGCCCTCCTCACTAAGAATGATCACTCTGACCCGCGTTACTTTCATAACACGGGGTATATTGAAAAAGCTTTATCACTAAAGATATCACACCTTTCAAAACTACCTCAAGATGGTGATGGCGTAATTCTAGCAGTTGAAGATATCACAGAAAAAGTGATGATGGAGAAATACGTTATACTTTCTGAAAAATTGGTTGCAAAAGGTGAAATGGCTGCATCTATTGCCCATGAACTCAACAATTATCTGGCCATTACTGCCAATAACGCTGAGTTGATGTCTTTGAATATAGAACGCGAGCAATTTGATAAAGTACAGTTCAACGCAAAGGCAATTACTGAAAACGTCTTTAAGATCAAACGCTTTGTTGACAGTTTGATGGATTTCTCAAATCCGGATGCTGAGTTTATTAGCTATGATCTCCCTCATTTGGTTGATGACTTACTCTTTTCTCTTAGGGTACAACCACGATTCAAGAAAGTTCATTTCACTATAGACCTTGATCCTCATATGCCGAACCTTGAAATGGATGTTGGGCAGATTCAACAGGTACTGCTCAATTGATTGAACAACGCCGCTGATGCAATCGGTGAAAGAATAGAACATGAAGGTTGCGATCCAAAAACTTTCAAGAGAGTTATTGGAATCCGTGGCAAGTACTCAGCTGAAAAGGAAGAAGCGACCATAGAAGTCTCAGATAATGGATTGGGTATGACCGAAGAAACTCGTCAAAAGATATTCAACCTCCACTTTACGACCAAAAAAGGCGGGCATGGTCTTGGACTCGCTAATTGTAAAAAAATAATTGAACAACATCATGGCCAAATGACCTGTGAGTCAACTCACGGCAAAGGGACAACATTTACGGTCACACTACCAAGGTTCCATCCGGTAAAACAAAAATCCACAGCATAATGAGTACATTACCTCTTCCACCCGGTTTCGAAGCACGTGGTCTTTTGGGGCGAGGAGGCACGGCAATAGTTGAGAAAGCACTTTGGATTAAAACAGGACAAGAAGTTGCATTAAAGCGACCTCTTTGTGATGACAAACAATCCATCGATCTCTTCAAACCTCTGGCAATTCGTGAAAAAACACTAGTTGGATCTCTAAGATTTCCCGGAATATCCCAACTGCTTGATTCTGATACAACGGTCCCATACCTTGCGTACGAAGTATGCAAAGGGAAAACACTTGACGCTCTCACATTCCCCTTATCAAGTAATGTTGTCTCTTCGTTGCTGTCAGCTATAGCTATCAACCTCGAGTTCCTCCGCTTAAACGGTTTGGTTCATGCTGACCTAAAACCGCAAAACATGTTCCTTCCTGTTAATTTTTCTGAGAACACCGCAGAGAAGCTCTATCACATTAAGCTCTCAGATTTTTCTCTTGGTCGTCTAGAGTCAGAAGATGATTCTGTGCGAGCAGGTTTGGGAACAATCGGCTATATGGCTCCAGAAACAATCAAGGACAACATCACCAGTCACCGATCAGATCTATTTACTCTTGGTGTGATTGGCTATCAACTCTTGACTGGCAGACAACCGTTCCTTTCAGAAAATAATGATCCCGTAAAGAGTAATAGTCGAACAGTTGAGCATACTCCTTCCCCACCTCATGAAGTCGATTCATCTATTTCAAAAGAGATATCAGAAATCATTATGCTACTACTTCAAAAAGATGAAACAGATCGCCCTGTTTCAGGTTGGGATGTATGCCAAAGGATTGAGGCAACTGGTTGCAGATACCCATTCAGGAAAGTCCTCAATCCTTCTTTTTGTATTGGTAAGAATGAATCATATGACAATGCACTACGTATTGTCAAACCATTACCTGCTCAACAAAACAGATGGCTTTCAATAATAACAGAACAGTCTGTTGACAAACTACGCTTAATCTTAACGGTTAATTTCCGAAATGGGAATGTTGTCTACAATGGGAACCAATTTGAATTTAAGGAATCTCCTTACTGGCCATCAAAATTGCGACGATCTGTGTTGAAACAATTGAAGCAGTTCTCATACTCTGAAAAAAAACAGAAAATTATCTCCGCAGTTTCATCCATACACCTTTTGGACGACGCTCTATTGTCAGTAGATACTCATGCAACTCCAGATCCACTTTCACTCCTGTTACCTCATTTGATCTCACATCGTACAATAAAGAAGATCGCTTCAAATCTGACAAAAATGGAAGACGCAAAACCAAGTCGTGCACAAAAAGCAATCTTGCATTTACTCGCTGGAAAGCTCGACCTTGCAATTGAAGAAGGACATAGTGCAATTGCTTCTTTTGTCACCGAGCATCAATATGATAACGCCCTCACTCTACTAAACAAGTTGATCGAATATGGGAAGATTGCCAATAAAGAAATAGTATTACGACAAATTATGATAGATCGAGCTAATCTCTATCGAGAAATCGGTAATACTGATAATGCAATGCAGGACTACCTTCAGGTGATTGAGATGTATGCAAGCCATCCTGATGATCATCTGTTGGCAGAAGCCTACAAAAACCTAGGTGATATATACAAGAACCGTCAGGATTTTGATGCTGGAATATCTGTATTGAAGAAAGCTCTATCTATTTACACAGAGGGAAACAATGAGCTCGAAATATCTCACATCCTCAACAATATGGGGAATATGTATTGGATTGCCAGCAACCATGGACAAGCACTCATTCATTATAGAGCAGCATTGAAACTACAAAGAAAACTAAGTGCTGATTCTGAAGTTGCTTCAACGCTGTCTAATATCGGCTCAATTTTCACTATTCAAGGCCGTTATGCGCGAGCAATTAACATCATGAATCTATCACTCACTCTGAAGAAAGAGATAGGTAATAAAGTAGAAATCGCAAGATCATTAAATAACCTCGGCTACACTCACCATCTCTGTGGGAACCAACATAAGGCTGTTAACTGCCTGAAAGAATCATTTGAATTAAACCAACGAACAGGTACACGAAAAGAGATCCTCTATAACCTCGATAATTTAACTGAAGTTATGACCACTGCTGGGCAATTGGCCGAATCCTTATCATATCTAAAGGAAGGGCTCACTCTCTCAAGTGAGTTAAGTGATCTCCCACACACAGCCTCCTTTAATCTCTGTATGGCAACAGTATTACGACGTATGGGTAGAATAAGAGAGAGCTTGCATTGTATCGATCATGTATCAACTGTCATTGATCAGGTCGATGATCGCATTCTTCCCATTACCCTCAAAACAAATAGAGCACAACTTGCATATACAATCGGAGATTTCAAGACAGCAAGAACACTTGCCCAAGAAGCTCTATTCCTCTCGGAAGAATTAAAAACAGTCCCGGCACAACTCAACGCCCTGTTGTTACTTTGTTCAGCAGAAAGTGAAAAGTGCTATCTTGAAAAAGCAGAAAAACTCATTAGTCGACTGGGACTCACTCGAGAACGCACACTTGCCCGCTTCAATCATCTCTCTGCCCTTCTTGATGCGGATGATCAAAAGACAGCAATCGAATGGGGAGAATCTATTCTCAATGAAATGGAAGGAATGACAGAAGATATCGAGCATTCTCGAATCTGTAATCTTGTAGCCACCATCAAACTTCTGCAAAATGACTCGAACTCGGCTATGACATACCTTTCAAAGTCGCTTAGTGAGAGCAGAAAATCACAATTGGTATTTGAACAGATTGAAGCTCTGACTATGATAGGTCAAATTGAAAGCTCAAACGGAGACTATGAAAGAGCTTTCGGCAAACTCAAGGATGCGTTAGCCATTTGTAAAACAATAGCGGCACAGCTAGTGAGCGATGAACAAAGAGGACATTACCTTTCTCAAAGATCAATCCGCTTTCTGACACAAGAGATTAAGCGTTTATCGCAATTTATCGGATCAAAAAAGGGACAAGCATGAACTTGTCCCTCCAGATGACATCTTACGAGTCCTTACAGACTCAGAAAGAATTATTGACCGCCTTGACTCAAGCCAAGTGGTGCAATACGTGCTTCGAGAACCTCAACGGTCAGCTCGTAGTTCTTCATGTTCACCTCCTTATAAGATAAATAATATCTGTCACGGAATGTGACAGATTTCTCTACTATCTATTTCCTCAATGTTACTTCACGAATATAATAGAGGATCGTAATTTTGCAAATGATAATATACTAATGCTACCCATTTTTTCGAACTTCTACTTTCTTACAATGCGTGACTCGCCCCAATACGGCAAATAATTCCCCTGTCGGAAATTATTTACCACCACGACCAAAACTCAACACGAACAAACGATGCAACCTTACGGAAAAGAATCTGCGCAAGAGGACGCTTATCAATACGTATCTTGGCAAAACCTGTCATCCCTTTTTGCAAAGCATGATCTTTGTTAGCAATAGATACAGCAACCATATAATATGAACGATTGTCGATCATACTAGCTGTAGATGGAATATGAACGACGTGTCCATTAAACAATCGACTTGGAAATGGTCGAAGTTTGAGGTCTACTTTCTGATCTACTGCAATTAGATTAATATCAAAATCAGAAACAGGTACGAGTACTTCAACTGTTTCGTCATTAATGATCGACAAAATGTAATCATCGTGAGGTCGTACTTCAATCGTTCCACCAAATGGAGCAATTACAGATTGAGCATCTTCTTGGTTTTGCAGATAGCGAACTTTAGCCTTTTGTCTGTCAATTTGAGCTTGAATCACAACCTTCTCTTCAGGTTTTGGTGGAGATTTCAATAGATTTAACTGAGCTGTTCGTTTGGCCAATTCAGCACGCGCTAACTGCAAGTTAGTCAAAGCAACGTCATACTCTCCCTGACTACTAAGCGCTTTCTTCCGAAGTTCTTCAACTCGATATAGTTCTCTCTCATATTGATCAACTGATGCTTTGGCCGCTTGCACCAATGCCTCACCTTCTTCGACTGCCTCTTTTTTGGGTGGCGACTTTAATAAGGCAAGTTGCCCTTGATATTTCTCAAGATCTGCAATACTGGTCACAATCTCTTTCGTTACTTGGTTTGATGCAAGTATTGCCAGAGTATCGCCTGTGTAGACTGATTGACCATCACGAACCAACGGTGTCAATCCGAGTGATGCCATCTCATTTGATGTCATCTGCAAATATGTTGTTCGTGTTTCAGGATGTTCCCCGCCTCGTCGAATAGTACTCTCAAGCAGTCCAAATTCATTTAAGAGAAGATCAAATTGTTCTAGAGGTCTAACAACCACCTCACCCGAAACAGTAAAAGGAAACGGAATTGCAAAAATACCGAATGTGAAACTGGCAATAGCCAAACACCAAACAATTAAACGACTTATTCTAATCTTACTTGTTTTCATATATCTCACATGTTGAACAATTCCATTAGCCACAGATACTATTGATTTTCTGAGAATCAACAACACCAATATGAATAATAAAAGTAATCCCAATCCGCCTAGAGTAGCAAGTAAGAATTGGGCGATGATTATTAATAGATAGACAATAAGAAACAATGAATACGCTAGTGATCCGATAGCATAACTGATGAATACCCTCTTCTCTCGTGTCGTAGCACGAATTGCTTGTATCGGCCACCCCAAGATCCGACGCTTAAACAGATTAGAAAAATAACGAAAAGACTTTTGTCTCAGGTTTGGGATATCAACCCAATCCGATAAGAGGTAATATCCATCAAGTTTAATGAGTGGATTGAAATTGAATAGCATTGTAATCCAGCTAACGACAACAATTATCCGTGCGACCTCATTAGGGAAACTGCCGATCACCGTAACTCTCCAGACAACTACTGCAAATGCAAGTAGGATTACTTGAAAGTAAGGCCCCGCAAAAGTAACGGCTAGCCTTTGTCTCTTTTCTTTGAAGAGCCATGCGTCTGAAAGATCCGAATAGAAGCATGGTTGCAAATAGAGCAAAAGGAAACCGATTTCACGCACTTCTCCCCCGTAATATCGACAAATGACAGCATGAGCGAATTCGTGCAAGGAAACGATAACGAAAACAGACATAACAACAGCTACGATAGAACCTAATTGAAACACTTCTGCAAGATTAACATCGAAATGACTAGAGTTTTGGAACAGTACATAAAGACCAAATAGCATAAATAGTGACTCAATAAAAAACCAAAAGCGATTATGAAACGGCCTATAGATGTCAGTAAGCCAATCGAGAAAACGTCCAGGATTAAATGCCTTAAGTTTAATAAACAAGAGCTTTGCCAGTGTCCCGCTTCCCCGTGTAACATTGAGAGAAGCACGAGAAGTAGCTTGCTCAGCCCTCCCATCATCAAGGAAGTAGAGCTTCTGCAACATACTCACAAATTGTAGAATCTGATCGACACTAATATTCAGTTGAAACGTTTCTTGAAAACGCTCTGCGATCTCTTCATAGGGAGTTTCACCATCAAACTGAGATACTAACCAATACTCAGGTGCACGGAGACGAAAGTAACTTTCTGTTATTGGATCCTTAATATTGTACACTAACTGATTGTCTATTTCTGTTTCCGAGACAATCAAATCTGTTCTCAGCTTCGCTATTTCTGACATAAGATAATATGTCCTTGATAGCTCAAACGGGCAAGTATTGATGTGCTATTGACAATAATCGGGGTCTTCGTGCAATTTAATTGCGCAAAGTATCAATCAAACGACGATTATAATAATCTACAAGAGTGTCACGTCGGAGAACACCTATGACTTTCCCTCCACCCTCTGACTTATCTTCAACAACGGGAATCATACGCAAATCCTGCAGCCCAAAAGTCTTGAAGGCTAACTCAAGATTATCATTAGCGGCTAAGACATCAGTATTCTCATTGACCAAATCTCCTGCAATAACAAGATAATCCAATGAGTGTTGTGTCAAAATAGCGCGAATATCTTGAAATGATAGCACTCCTCGTATCCTGTCGTCATTGTCCATAACGACAAAGTAGGATTCATTGGAATGCTCTATTTTGCCCAAGATATCATGCAGATTAGTGCTTAACCTGATCGTTTCAAACTCTCTATCCATTATCTCATGCACTTCATGTGACCGAAGCACATTGACATCCTTGCCATGGCGGATATCTATCCCACGTCGTATCAACTTAATATTATAGATAGAGTGAGGGAACAGCTTTCCAGCGACTAAAGCGGCAAAAACGACAGTAACCATTAGTGGTAAAATAATTCTATAATCTGAAGTCATCTCAAAAATAATAAGTAGCGCTGTAATAGGTGCATGCGTTGTAGCCGCTAACATACCTGCCATTCCTACTAAAGCATACGCACCCGATGATGCCGTTGCTGTCGGAAAAGCCTGATGAACTAAAACGCCGAAGGCACCACCAACAACCGCCCCCATAAAAAGTGCAGGTGCAAAAATACCACCAGAATTTCCCGATCCCAGAGTAAGAGAAGTTGCTAACAGCTTTGCAAAAATGAGAATGACCATCAACATAAGACCAAGCTCACCATCAAGAGTCAGCTTTATTGTTTCATACCCGTCAGCAAGAACTTGAGGGTAAAAAATAGCCAATCCCCCCAACAACAACCCGCCCATAGCAGGTTTGAAATACGGCGAAACCTTTAAGTCATCAAAAAAGTCTTCAAACCATGTCAAGACTCTCGTAAAAGACATCCCAAACGCACCAGTTAGTCCTCCCAAAACGACATAGAGCGGAATTTCCCAAGCTGAAACAAGGGAGTAATCAGGAACAGGAAAGGCTGGATGATCACCCAAAAGGGACCGTGAGACAACCGATGCCACAACAGATGAGAGAATAACAGGAGAGAAAGTTTTTATCGCAAAATCCCCTAGAATGATTTCCAACGAAAAAATAACTCCAGCAATAGGAGCATTAAAAACTGACGCTATTCCAGCGGCTGCACCACATCCAACGAGGATCTTGACACGACCGCCCGACATACGAAATACTTGCCCGATAGTTGAGCCAATAGCCGAACCGATCTGAACAATAGGTCCTTCGCGTCCAGCAGATCCACCTGAGCCTATACAAATAGCAGAAGCGATAGTCTTAGCAACAGCTACTCGAGGACGTATGATTCCACCGAGCCTTGCAACGGCATTCATCACTTCAGGAACCCCATGCCCTTTAGCTTCTGAGGCAAAACGATAAACTATCGGACCAACCAAAAGGCCACCAACCATTGGGATAAGCGGAAGCCACCATTTGAATCCAATAGACCCTAATCCCTCAGTTAGTATCTGATCTGTAAGCCCAAAAAACAGCGAGTTAGCATAACGAACCAGTTCGACAAAACCAACTGCACCTAACCCGGTCGCCGCTCCTACAAATACAGCCAAGATTATAAGAACTTGTGACTGCGACGGTTGAAGCCGTCGGAGCGAAGAATATAAGAACGGTATCTTCATGATAAATCGAATCTATTCTTTTTTATGAAGTTTGCAAGAAGGAAATCAACTAAAAGGCTGTATTGTGATTACTTGACAAGGTGAGCACAATTACTACCTTACGTGAAAAAGTTCACGTAACGTGCAATATCAGTTATGAGGGAATTAAGTGCGCACTAAGGCTGATGCAGTCATAATTGGCGGTGGTATTATCGGAATGGCCGTAGCTTACTATCTGGCGAAGGCCAATTATGGTAAGATCATACTTCTGGAAAAGGAAGTTCTTTTGGGGGCTGGAGCAACTTCAAAGGCCGCTGGTGGAATCAGAGCTCAGTTTTCGACCAAGGTTAATATAGAAATGTCTATGTTATCTGAAAAAATCTTTGCTCGATTCAAAGAAGAAACCGGTAATACAGCGATTTTTGACCAAGTAGGCTATATGTTCCTCCTGCAAAGTGATTCAGAATTAGAATCATTTAAGCATTCCTATCAGCTACAAAAATCACTTGGCCTTGCTGTTCAATGGTTAGAGAAGGATCAAATCAGCCAGTTTGCCCCTCATATAAGCCTTGAGGGTGTCAAAGCAGCAACATTATGCCTTCAAGATGGACTAGGCGATCCGCATGAATTTCTTTCAGGTTATGAAAAAGCAGCCCGCCGTTTAGGTGTTGAAATCGAACTTGAAACATCAGTTATGTCTATTGAACATGTTGAAGGGGAAGTCAGATCCGTTGCAACCAACAAAGGTACGATCAAAACAGATTTGGTCATAAACTGTACGGGACCTCAAGCCTCACTCATAGGTAAAATGGTTGGTTTAGATATCCCCATTGAACCTGTTCGACGTCAAATAGTTACAACAGGGGAACTGAGCTTTATCACCCAGAATATCCCGATGGTTGTAGATGTCAAATCAGGCCTCTACTTTCATAAAGAATCCAAAGGACTTTTACTCGGATGGGCCGATCGCTCAGTAGAACCGTCGTTTGATATCTCAATTGACCCGGAATATACTGACACAATACTTGAAAAAGCTCTTGAAAGAATCCCACAACTAGAAGAAGCTGAGATAGCAAATGAATGGGCTGGCTTATATGAGACTACACCAGATCACCATGCCATTATCAGCCGTCACAATCAAGTTCAAGGCTTCATTACCTGTGCAGGCTTTTCTGGGCATGGATTTATGCATGCACCTGCAGCTGGTATTCTTGTAGCGGAATTAGTCACACGTAATGAACCTTCAATTGATATTTCAACTTTATCCGCGGAACGATTCGAAGCGGGAGTTGGAGTTAAAGAAACGAACGTAATCTAAACCTTTAATCATTCGGGGATTGAAATGAAAACCTTACTACTACTTGCTTGCTCTCTCTGCATTGCTGTTACGGTCAGTGCAGGAGAAAGCTCCTGCCCT
>JAJRUL010000111.1 GCA_024277795.1 Candidatus Zixiibacteriota bacterium | reverse complement strand
CTTTGCAAGTTCTTCAACATCAGAATGATCGAAAGTACGGATCATAATCAATCCAACATAACGTGAAAGAACTTGAGCCGCATCTGCAACTGTTTCGCGTTGTCCCAATTTAATCTCACCACCTGTAACATAGATGGGGTTTCCTCCAAGCTCACTGATACCTACCTCAAACGAGATTCGAGTTCTCAACGATTCCTTGGTAAAAATACACGCAACAGACTTACCTTCGAGCGGTTTCGGGGCTTCCTCCCCACGCTTCATACGTCCACAAAAATCAAAAAGCTCTCGTATTTCACTTGATGAAAAGTCAGTAATTTGACACAATGATCTGGCCATATATCCTCCATTTCTACAATTTTCTAACGTTATGACAATCTCGCCTGAATAAAGAGGGGTGATCTCAGTATGTCAAGAAGTCTAATTTTTTGATAAAACTTTTTGTTTTTATGTTGCGAAAAAGCACCCAATGTATCCAGTTTGTTCATGTTAGAAGTACTAATTAGTATTAGTATAAGACTACACGAAGTTTAGAAGATTGTGAGAGAAGAAAACCTAACCATGTTAAAGGAGGAGCAATCAGTGAAAAAAACATTCATCCTCGGGCTTGCGGGTATACTTTTAATCGCCCTGCTAGCTCCTGTCATTCAGGCAGAAACCAAGATCACCTTTGATGGTCAAGTCAGAGTTCGAGAAATGTTTGACAAGACCTCATTTGATACTAGTGCAGTATTTGATCATTTTGTTGAAATGCGTTCTCGCGTAGGCGTGAAAGCTACTGTCGATGACAACACTACTGCCTACGTCCAGATTCAAGACAGCCGTGTTTTTGGAGCAACTGACCAATTCGGAAATTTCCAATCCGGCAGTCTCAATGACGGCAAAAATGTTGATATTCACCAGGCTTACATAAGCATCGACAATCTTTTCGGCAAACGTTTCGGCGCAAAGATGGGAAGATTTGAATTCAACCGCGGAAACCAACGTGTTTTTGGTGCAGTCGGTTGGAGCAATGTTGCGCGTGCTTGGGAAGGTGGAATGTATTGGTATAATCATGATAAGTTCAAAGTTGATCTTGTTTGGTTGAAATCCATTGAAAACCGTGATACAGGCTATGATCGCGATTATGATATTGTCGGTCTGTTCGGTAAATGCAAGAAGTCGAATCTAGAATGGTTTGCAGTAATGGAATTGGACAAGGATACAACAGGGTTGAATGCCGACATCAATAAATTGGCTCGAATGGACCTTGGCCTGTACTACAAGCGTTTATTCAACCAGTTCGATTTTGAAACAAATGTTGTTTTTCAAGGTGGGACAATGTCGCGAGATGCAGCAACTGAATACGATATTGCTGCAATGCTGTTAACTCTTGAAGCTGGCTACAACTTCGAAGGCGATAAAAACGCACGTGTAGCCCTTGGTATCGATATTGCTTCTGGCAATGACCCAACAGAAACAGATTCACTCAAGTGGACTGCATACAACAATATGTACTACACAGGACACAAATTCCGCGGTTACATGGACTATTTTCTTGGTTCAAACTCTTCTGGTCTGGTAGATTTTATGCTACGTGGAAAGTTTGATCCGATCCCCGGCTGGACAGTAAAAGGCGACCTGCATCTGTTCTCAACTGCTGAGGATTATGCTGATCCCACAAGTACGACAACTCCACCAGCTATGACCAAAGATGTCGGTACTGAAATTGATATAACGGTTTCAACAACTCGAGTTGCAGGTGTCAAATTGGACTGTGGATTCAGTTACTTTATGGCTAAGGACGCTTTTGCAGGAATGACAGATTCTGATCCGGGACTGTGGGCATATTCCATGGCAACGGTCAACTTCTAAACTTTTTTCACCTCTGTTAAAAGACCAACCGCCGACTGTAATAATAACGGTCGGCGGTTACCTATAAAAAAATGTAGAGTTTTGAATAAACAAGAGATATTTAGTGAAATGTTTCACACGCTTGACTTATATCAATGTTGAAAAGATCAACACAGTCGATAGTGCATATATGAGACCTATTTTTCAGTTGCATTTTATATCAAGGAGGAGAAAGAATGAGAAAAATCACTATTATGGCACTGGGAGTCTTCGTACTTATGATCGCTGTTGTTGCGGTTGCGAGTCCAAACCGCTCTGTGCCAACCACATTGTCTGAAGCTTCTGCTTCATGTGTCAGTTGCCATGAAGAACAGATGCCCGGACTGGTAAAAGAATGGCGTATTAGCCAACACTATGCCGCTGATGTTGGTTGCTACGAATGTCATGCGGCTGCCCCAGGCGACAAAGATGCTTTTGAGCATGAAGGGTACAACATTGCTATCATTGTATCACCGAAGGATTGTGCCAAATGTCACGTCAACGAATCAGAACAATTCCAACGTTCACACCATGCCGAAGCAGGCAATATTCTCGGTTCACTAGACAATACATTAGGTGAAGTAGTCGAAGGACCGTATGCCGCCATCAATGGCTGTAAGCAGTGTCATGGTTCTGCAGTCAAAGTAGTCGAAGATGGTCAATTGACCCATGAAACATGGCCGAACACAGGCATAGGTCGCCTCAATCCTGACGGTTCAAAGGGTTCATGCGCCGCTTGTCATAGTCGCCACTCTTTTGATGCTTCTCTTGCCCGCCAACCGGAAAACTGCGGTAAGTGCCACCTAGGCCCAGATCATCCTCAAAAAGAGATTTACGAAGAATCAAAGCATGGTATTGCCTACTATGCAAATATCGATAGGATGAACCTAGATAGCCCTTCATGGATTGTCGGAATTGATTACTCCGCCGCTCCGACTTGTGCAACTTGTCATATGTCCGCCACTTCTGATATGCCGATGACTCACGATGTCGGAGATCGTATCAGTTGGACACTTCGCCCGCCTATTTCAGAGAAAGTAGATGCAAAAGCGAAGAAATCAGGGAAAAAAGTCAAACCTTGGGAAGATCGTCGTGCGGATATGAAGAATGTATGTGGTAACTGCCACACTTCAACGTATGTTGATAATTTCTATATGCAGTATGATGGAGCAATCAACCAATACAATGAAAAATTTGGTCGCCCTGCAACTCAGATTTACAAAAAAATCCGTTCAGGAGGCTTGATAACCAACGATATCTCCTTTGATGATGAACTCGAATGGACCTATTTCTATCTCTGGCACCATGAAGGACGTCGTGCACGTATGGGAGCGGCCATGTTTGCTCCCGATTATACACAATGGCACGGTTTCTTTGAAGTTGCTGAACGGTTCTATATGGAGTTCCTTCCGCAGGTAATGGAACTTATTGATCATGGTATTGCCGAAGGTGGCGACAAAGCAAAAGTCGCAAATGAAGTAAAATCTATTGTAGATGAAGTTCTCTCCAGAGATGAGCATGCCTGGTTTACCGGTAATGAGCCTGCTGAGGTTAAGGCTGAACGAAAGAAAGCAGCCGAAGAATTCAGAAAGCGTTACGCTCAATAAAGTCTGCATATTGTCTTGTATAAAAAAAGGCCACTATTAGTGGCCTTTTTTTATTTCCGTACAAAATAATCCCTATACTGAAATCCTTGCCAAATACAACTAGCACCATAATATTACGTATCTCTCTATAAGGTGTAAAGATATTACTATAAATAGAATGATACTGTTTGGAGCCACATTAGTTT
>JAJRUL010000110.1 GCA_024277795.1 Candidatus Zixiibacteriota bacterium | reverse complement strand
CATCGTGACGCAATGTTAGCAAACATGGCTATGTCATTGTTTGAACATCGTATCATCAAAACGACAGATGCGAAGGCAAAAGCATTGCGACCGATTGTTGATCGGATTATTTCGACCGCGAAAAAAGGCACCCTCGCATCAAAACGGCAGGTTGCCAAGACAGTACATCAGAAGAAGATTTTTAAGAAACTCTTCGAAGAGATCATTCCGCAGTTTGAGGAGCGTACATCCGGTTTTACTCGTGTGTTGAAGATCGGGGTCCGTCGCGGAGATGGTGCTTCTATGTCTGTTGTTGAGCTTTTGGTGGAAAAACCAAAGGTTGAAACGGATAAGAAGGATAAAAAAGGTAAGAAGGAAGCCAAAACGGCCTCTGCTAAGGGGTAAATGCTTATCTGTCGATGAAGGTAAGTTAGTTTCTGTTTCTACTTCTGTAAGTGTAAGCCCGCCAATATGGTGGGCTTATTTTTTACACTATTGTTTGTTGTTTTTTCGATTTGTGAGTGGGGAAAGTTCTCTTGTTTGCTCTGAAGTGCTCTCTTGCGAAGTATTCAAGATTTTATTATATACAGTAACATGTAAACCGTAACATCAACTAACTTTGATAAACTTGTTGTGACAGTAACAAGTTTATGAGTCGCTATGTACAATAGCTAGGGGAAAGTATGGAAGCACAGTCGAAGAAAGGGATGTCCAAAGGCTGTATGGTCGGACTTATTGTCGGTGGTGTGTTGGTACTGTTGGTAATTGTTGCAGGTGTCACCTGTTATATGAAGAAAGATGATCTCTTCAAGTTTGGGGCAGTAGCTATCGTCGAACAGATCAAGCAGAGTGCACTTAACAATCCACAGTCCGGAGTCGATGCAGAGATGCTTGAGTCATTGTCGGACAAATTTGCCGAGCTTTTGAATAACGCCGATTCCGTTGATTATGATCAGGTCGGACTTTTTGTCCAGACTATTCAGAATCTTGCTGCCGATGAAGTTGTAGACTCAGTTGAAGCTAAACAGTTCATGGGAGCGATGATTGCACTCTTCCCTGAATTGGGAGAAACGTATTGGGATGATGGAACGGCTGTCACAGATTCAGCTGTAGTTGCAGACTCAGTAATGACTCAATAGTTCTCTTAGTTGTTTCCTGTCTTGCTTAAAAAAACTGGAACTGCGGATTTCTAAAGACAGTGTTGCCGATTGCGTAATGTTTTTCGGCAACACAAAGAACGTGATAGATTATATTCGACGAGATAACGTCGGAGAGATATATGATTCACTTTGTACCTATCTTGATCTCCTATCTGTTAGGGTCGATTCCTTTCGGTCTTCTGGTCTCACGTTTCGCGGGTATAGACGACATCAGAAAATATGGTTCAGGGAATATCGGGGCAACGAACGTAGGTCGGGTCGCAGGTTTCAAGGTTGCAATCTGGGTGTATCTTGGTGACATTGCGAAAGGGATAGTCGCGGTTATGGTCGCTCGTTACTATATTAGTTCCTTTGGCCCTCTACCTCTTTCGAATGAAACTTTCTTGGTCCTTACAGCCATTGCCGCTGTTTTGGGGCATGTTTTTCCTGTGTTTTTGCGATTTCGTGGGGGAAAAGGAGTGAATACTGCGATGGGAGTTATGGTTGCCATTGTACCTGTTGAGGCTCTTCTTGCGTTCACGGTGTTTTTGGTATTGGTTTTTCTCACTCGATATGTTTCGCTATCATCAATGGTTGCCGTTGTTGTTTTTCCGCTGATTCTTATTTGTGAGAAGTATTTTATGAAAATGGATATTGCAGATGTATATATGCTGATCGGTGTTATTATCGCAGTTCTTGTCGTTACGGCACATCGGAAGAACATTGGTAGACTCCTCAAGGGGACAGAAAGTCAGATAAAGCGACCAGGCAACTCTAAGGGGGAGTGTACGCATGTCTGAGCGAATCACAATTCTTGGTGGTGGATCATGGGGGCTGGCTATTGCGCGACTGTTGGATAAGAATGGTCACCATGTCCGTGTCTGGGAATACAATGCCGAAGACTACGCCCTAATCGTTGAACACAGGACACACCCCAAAAAACTACCTGGATGCAGACTACCACAATCGATTATTATTTCAAATGATCTGCGTGAGGCTGTCTCAGATGCTGAGATAATTGTTTCTGCTGTTCCATCACAAGTTCAAAGAAGAGCATTGGCACCGCTCAAGGCATACCTGCCGACATCATGCGGTGTTGTTAATTTAGCAAAGGGGATTGAAACTGATAGCTTGCAGAGGATGTCGGAAGTTATCGGAGAGACTCTTGATCTGCCGTCGGATAGGATTGTTACGTTGTCCGGGCCATCACATGCGGAAGAAGTGTCGAGAGATTTACCGACTACGGTGGTAGTTGCTGGAAAAGGGAAAGATTTTGTGCAGAAAATCCAGTCACTGTTTTCTGCCGATTCGTTCCGTGTCTATTGTTCTGGTGATCTTGTTGGTGTTGAACTCGGAGGATCGTTGAAAAATATCATCGCAATAGCCGCTGGTATTACTGCGGGTCTTGGAATGGGGGATAATACATTAGGTGCCCTCATCACTAGGGGATTGGCTGAAATGACTCGGCTTGGTGTTATTATGGGGGCAGATCCGTTGACATTTGCCGGTCTGTCTGGGGTAGGTGATCTGGTTACAACGTGTGCCTCACAACATAGTCGGAATCGTTATGTTGGGGAACAGATTGGAATGGGGAAGACGCTTGATGTTGTATTGCAGGAAATGTCTATGGTTGCCGAGGGAGTACAAACCACGAAATCAGGAATGACTTTGGCAAATAAATATGATGTAGAGATGCCTATCACTACAGCTGTATATGATGTTCTTTTTGCAGATAAGTCACCGAAAGAGGCAGTCGGAGAACTGATGACGCGTGAACTAAAATCTGAAATCTGGAGCTAAAATGTGGCGGGGAGATGCTTATGAACAAAAATAGCTCAGAGAAAATGTATTATTCAATTAGCGAGGTTGCTCAGATGACCGGTTTAGAGGCGTATGTGCTTCGATATTGGGAGAAAGAGTTCTCGATGTTGAAGCCGAAGAAGAATCGTGGGGGGAATCGTGTCTATACAAGAAAAGATATTGAACTTGTCAATCGAATCAAACACCTCAGGCATATTGAAAAACTCACTATTGAGGGAACTCGCACCAAACTTTCAATGCGTCGCCCAAGTGAGACGAAATCCAATGCGATTCGTTCAGGTAGAGCAAAGACGTTGATTGGTCAAATCCGTAAGGATGTTAAAGACTTGCTAAAACTTTTCCCTTGAGTTTCAGAGCGGAAACAGTAGATTGGTCGGGCTGTTAAGCAGTTACGAGTTGTGTCGGAGCGTGGCGCAGTCTGGTTAGCGCACTCGCTTGGGGTGCGAGAGGTCGGCCGTTCAAATCGGCTCGCTCCGACCATTTTGTCTTTCTATATGTATAATCATTTGCGAGTAACAACACCTGTTGAAGTAAAGATCATTCTTTTATTATGGGCTGTAATTCTGAAACGACTCTTGTAATGATCCCTGCGTACAATGCTGAGGACTATCTTTCAGAGTTGATTACTCGATGTTTATCGTTTGTCTGTAATGAGCACCTGCTTATTGTTGATGATGGATCGACTGACAGTACGCTTGAGATTATCAAACAGAATAAGATCAATTATATTTCTTTTCCAGAAAATAGAGGGAAAGGGGCGGCCCTTTCGGCGGGGTTTGAATATGCGATTAACCATGGGTACCGTTCAATTTTGACTCTTGATGCTGATCTTCAACATCTCCCCGAGGAGATCCCTTATTTTTTTGCGAAGGATACGGGTAAGCAGGTTGTATTGGGGGTTCGCCATTTGGATTGGAGAGTCGTTCCATTTGGGCGGTGGGTTACCAATAACCTTACTTCTATAATAGTCTCTGTTTTTTCACGTCAGCGAGTAAGAGATAGTCAATCAGGTTATCGTCTCATACCTGTTGAATTACTTGCAATGATTAAAATGAAAACTGTCGGGTATGATTTTGAGTCTGAGATGTTATTCAAGGCTGGTGCTCTTGGGTACCCGGTTGCAGAAGTACCTGTTACTACCGTGTATGATGGGTCTCCGTCATTTATCAATCCGTTTACTGAAACATTGAGGTTTGTCAGGCAGATCTGGAAGCGGATTTGGGTGTAGTTATCTTTTTTTCTCCAATACTCAATACTTGCTATCTTGTGAGTCGTTATGTACTCTGGTGCAATGATGAATAAGAAACATTCACCCAAACGCAAAATGCGAATTCTTCTAACCAATGATGATGGATACTACTCGGACGGTATCTCAGAACTTTATCGGTCGCTGTCGAAGTTTGCTGATGTTATGTTAGTTGCTCCCGATCGAGAACAGTCAGCCAGTTCGCATTCTCTGACTCTTAACCGTCCACTTCGCATACAAAAGATTGATGAGAATAAGTATACGAC
This sequence comes from Candidatus Zixiibacteriota bacterium, assembly GCA_024277795.1. Taxonomy (GTDB): domain Bacteria; phylum Zixibacteria; class MSB-5A5; order GN15; family FEB-12; genus JAJRUL01. The sequence goes on along the minus strand of JAJRUL010000110.1, from coordinate 1,321 downwards.
CGACGGGACTCCAACTGATTGTGTGATGTTGGCAGTTCACTTGCTCTATAAAAAGAAAAAACCTGATATGATAATCTCGGGTATTAACCATGGTGCCAACATGGGGGATGATGTTACGTACTCAGGAACGGTGGCGGCGGCTATTGAAGGTTCGATAATGGGGATACAATCTATGGCAGTTTCGATGGCTGGTTATGAACCGAATACACCGATGAAACGTGCGGCATCATTTGTCCTACGGCTTGTCAAGAAAGTGGATACATTCAATCTGGATAGTTCAACGTTTCTAAATGTGAACTTGCCGAGAGATAATGGTACAGCGTATCGTGATTTCAGGTTTACACGACTCGGTATCAGGCAGTACAAGGATATTGTTATTCATAAGACAGATCCTCGAGGGAAAGCGTATTATTGGATCGGTGGTCGACCCAAATGGCAAAAGTCAAAAGGGACTGACTTTTCGGCAGTAAGTAGCGGAGTAGTTTCTATCTCTCCATTGAAGTTGAATTTTACTGACGTAGATGTTTTGCAATCTCTTCAGAGCAAGTCCTATCATATATAGTGTGTGCATCAATTCTGATGGGGAATAAACTATTGACTTTCTCCGGTGAAACGGTTTTTTACGGTTTGCAAAGCAAGATATCGGGGCGTAGCGCAGTTTGGTAGCGCACTTGGTTCGGGGCTAAGGGGTCGCTGGTTCGAATCCAGTCGCCCCGATATTATGCTTTTCTTTAAGCAGGTTTAGGGGAAGAGAAATTGATACGATCGCAGTACATCATTTACATGAAAGGATACCGACATGCCAACTCAGAGAAAGATCGTTGTGGCAGTTGTCGGGGCTGGGAAGTGTTCGAAGAAATTGAGAGATATGGCGGCTGCTACGGGTGAGTATATTGCACAGCATGGTGGCATTCTCGTTTGTGGAGGGCTTGGCGGGGTGATGGAAGGAGCCGCTCGCGGAGCGAAAGAGGCTGGCGGAACAACTATAGGGATTCTTCCGACAGAATCGAAAAGTGATGCCAATGAGTTTATTGATCTTGTTATCCCGACCGGTTTTGGTGAAGCAAGAAACGCAGTTGTGATTAATTCTGCAGATGCTGTTGTAGCCTTTCCCGGAAAATACGGTACTCTAAGTGAAATGGCGTTTGCATTAAAGGCGCAGAAACCTCTTATCTCCGTTGGTGCATGGAAACTCGGTGATGAGATCAAGCATCTTGATGATCCAGTTGAAGCCGCGAAACTCGCTATGGAGCTTGCGGTAGAAAGAATGGAATGATTGATAGGGCAGAGATAGTCGTCACTGGTAGAGTTCAGGGCGTTG
>JAJRUL010000109.1 GCA_024277795.1 Candidatus Zixiibacteriota bacterium | reverse complement strand
TCGGGTCAACCTCTCCCTCATCCTCAGAAAATATCTCGCTCCCAGGCTTATGGCCTAATTGCGACCCGCGACACAATGCGACTGCCTGTTCAAATTCATTGATATCGGGTGGAGTCAAAGGCTGAGGACGGCAAAGGCAATCTGCCTTTGTCCGTTCGAAAGTCTCAACGATGTTCTTGAGGAGATTCTTATCTGGTAAGTAAACGTGCCCGTCGATCACAACCACATACTTAGCATTGGAATGCTTGACTCCCGCATTTCGTCCTGACGATGGACGTTTTACGGGATTATCCAATAACAATAATGACCCGAATCGATCACGGTATGATTCTACTATTTCTCTGGTACGATCAGTTGAACCTCCGTCAGCAATAACAACTTCAAGTCGATCCATCGGAAAATCTTGCAAATAGAGTTGTTCAAGGGTCTGTCCGATATATGTCTCTTCATTGAGGACTGGCATGATCACCGCCAGATCATATTTTGCATCGGTTTTAGTCATTGTCCATCCATACTCAGCTGTTCGAATAACTTATCGAATTGATTTCAATTCAAACTAAGGTATGAATATACGTGAGAAGATTTACGTCAATCAACTAATAACACAGAGACTCTTGAGAATCAATTGCATTACTTGAAAGCTTGCGGAAAAGGTCAGGATTCTCGACCAAACGGATTACAGCATCAGCCATCGCCACAAAACCATGCCTGTCCACCAACAGGCCATTGAATTCATGTGATATTACCGAGGGAATATCTCCCATCTTTGTAGATATCACAGGGAGTCCACAAGCAAGGGCCTCCAGTAACGATTTAGGCAATCCATCAATAGATGCAGGATTAAGATATATATCTGATTGTTGGAATTCTGAAGCACAGACAGCTTGGGACACTTGCCCACAAAAGGTTACACCACTAATCCGTTCATTGTTGACCAGCCAGTTCAATCCATCAAACTGAGGACCATCACCCAAGATAATCAACTCTGCTCTTGGGTATTTATATTTAACCAATTGAAATGCTTTGATTGCCGTAGCCAAATTGTTGCTTCTGAGTAATCGACGAGCAGTAACAATTCTAGGCTGTATGCTATCCCTAAGCATAGGTTTGAATACAGATCTATCGATCTGATGACTCACTTTTTCACTTTTCAATCCAAATTGACCAAGCACTCTACCAGTATAATCACAGCTCACAACAATCCTGTCACAATATCGCAAAAATGGAATAATAGCTCGTCCATAAGATTCGAGGTCAACTTCTGCTTGATTGCTTTCAAAGAGCAACTCCACAGGTTTCCCGAAATATCTGCCTATCAAAATAGCTGGAGCAATAGCCCGAAAGAATGACAGACCTGACCGATAAACTACCTGCACTCTGTTTACTGTCGGAGCCATCCACACTATCTCTCTGATTCCATATATATCTCGAGACAGATTACGCCAGCTAAGCGATTGACTGACATGAGGTAACGGAACGACCTCTTTGGTCGGCAGGTTCGATTTCCTATCTATAATCCGACTGAACCACCCTTCACCCGCAGGTGAAACCTGCAATATTCTGAGAGATTCTATCTGTGCAATCGATCCATTCATCAGTACTTCTCTATCTAATTCTATCGGCTTATCACTGTCCTTTCATTCTTTTACGCCATAACAACAAAATGGTTCAAACACAAAAACTATATGAAATCACTAATGAACTGTATATGGCAGGAAGCTCTATCGTGAGTAAACAGTCACATGGTCGTTATTTGCTACTATATCTAGCTCAAACCGATCAACTTGATCTTCAGAGAGAGCTTCCTGTTTGGGAACAAGAATATATACGATATTTGAGTCAACAGCTAAAATCATTACCGCTTCCTCAATAGTATGTACTGATTTCAAATCAGAACGCCAATACCAAGATGTTTTAGCAATCGTATCCCATTCTGGAGTTCCTCTACGTACCATAACCCCATCTTGGCCATTGCGAGTTTGTAAGAATATCGTCATCTGGTCGGTGAGAGAATAGATTTCAGGTGAGCGTAAAAAATGAATCCTCACATCAGCAACTGTAACGCCAACTGCCAGTAATATCCATACCACAGAAAGCCCTGCAACTATTTTGTTCATATCCCACTTTTTCAACAATAGAGACAAAGCGACACCAGCAACAGGAGCAGACAAAGCGTACATAGGAGCGAAGTAGTGGTAGTAAAGTTGTGGAGCGCGAGAATAGATCAACCAATACAGCAACAGCGTACAAAGCGTCGGATACAACAATACTATTCTTCTCTTTAGTATCAGATAGCAACCAAAAGGCAGAACAATAATAAACGGCAGATACAACTCAAACATACGCAGAGTGAACTGATACCAAACTGTCCCTGCATCTGGAGCAGTATCGACAAAGCGTTCCTGTAATTGCACAAAGAAATAATTTCTAAGAAAATATCCGTCAGCAAAAAAATAATCGCCAAGCAAATAGAATGCGACCAACAAAATGGCCATAGCAGGCATCACCCAAAAACGTCTCTTCAACAACCACTCCCTTTTACATAGGAAAATATACAAAGCGATCCCGCCCCACACTGGACCTGCTACAACGCCTTTGGAAAGAAAAGCTAAACCAAGACCTGTCCCTGCTAACAATGCAGAACGAGCAGTAATCTCCTCTTCATTGGACATCTGTACGACAGCAAACAAAGCAAGGAGAATGAAAAAAGACATCGGATAATCGAGTAGTGTTGCATTACCACCCTGCATAAAGTTGTAAGTAAGTAATAACACTAACCCCGAAACAACACCTGCGTGCTTCGATATTGTATCTCGCAGAATTGCATAAGCTAAGCCAACAGAACCGATCGTACAGAGAGCTGAAAAAATCCGTGAAGTTGTATCACTTGCACCCAAAGCTGAAAAGATGATACTTTGTGCCCACATCACTAACGGTGGGTGTTCAGCAAAATGCTGATGATAATATGCTGTGTAGTGCAGGGTGAACCAGTTGTTCTGTTCACTTACATTACGAGCAATAACTGAATATGTTGTTGAATCAAGATTGATACCATCCTGCCAAAAACCTAACAGCATGAAAAGAGCTGAAAGTGCAATCAACCAAAGACCTGTATGTCGATCTATAAATGAAACGAATGATTGCCAATAATCAGCAAAATTGAAGCGATCTGACTGCATTGGCGGAATATATCTCTGTTATTTCTGCAGGTCAACAGAAGAGCCGAAGCGTTTTTACTTCAGCTCTGTGAACATACATTGGAACACTATAACTGAATGGCTGGTTCAACTAACAGCCTCTTCAAGCTTGTAACGCTTATATATCCGAGCATAAAGCCCTTCCGCTTTCATTAGCTCACTATGTTTCCCGCTCTCGACAATCT
>JAJRUL010000002.1 GCA_024277795.1 Candidatus Zixiibacteriota bacterium | reverse complement strand
GTTTCAACATCGTCTTGGCTACTAAAGCGTCACGGATTGTCGACGGATCGGTATGATACCTTCCGATAATCCTATCTATCTCTTGAAGCGAATAATCCCGATCAGGTTCAAATTGTGCTATAATATACTCCAACAAGTGCGGTTCTGTACTGCTCTTGACAGACTTCTTGGACTGATTACTTGACAGTTGAGGCTTTACTGACGCATTCGATTGTGCATCTAAAGGTGAAACCTCAGGACGATTCGAGCGCGTTTGCAACCACGCAAACACCGACTCCTCAGGTATACGCCAGTCTTTTCCTATTTTATAGGCGGCAATTTCACCTGACTGTACTTTGCGCGTAATGACCTGCTGGTTCATCTTGAGTTTTTCTGCCAACTCACTTGTCGTAAAAAATTCCGTTTTCTTAATAAGACCTTGATAATACTTCACTGGTGCTCTCCTAGTTAGGCTCACCATATTATCAATTAGACTTCGCACGTCAAGTTTTAACCAAACAATACGTCAAACTTTCTTACTGTGTGAAATTGACTTGTTACTTTTTTTTCAAGACCTTCCACCTCATGCGAATTGCTGTCTTTATCATGTGCTGTGCGATCTGGGGATCAACTTGGATTGCCATTAAGTTAGGTGTTGAAACTATCCCACCAATCACAGCCGCGGCCTGTCGGTTCATCATCGCAGGATTAGTACTAACAGGCATTCTCTATGCAAAGAAACTCAGCTTTCCCTCAACATGGAAAGAACGATTCGCATTAGCTTATCCCGGTCTTTATATGTATGCTCTCACCTATACCCTTGTCTACACAGCCGAACAATTTATAAGTTCTGCACTCACCGCAGTTATTTTCGGTTCGTATCCACTTTTTATAGCCTTGCTCTCATGGACTCAACTCAAGAATGAGCGACTCTCCCCACGAGGATGGTTGGGGCTAATTGCAGGGTTTGTCGGAATAGTCCTGATCTCATACAATAGCATGACTGAGTCAAACGAGATTCTACTTGGAACAATATTTGCACTTATTGCTACAATCGCTTCTGCCTACGGGACAGTATTGCATAAGCGCCAATTCAGCAAACAACATATCGTCGTTTCAGCTACCAGCCAGATCATTCTCGGGGGCATCCCCGTAATTGTGTACGCTTTGTTAGTCGATGACATTACAGCAATAGTTTGGACAGAAACAGCCATCGCATCAGTTATTTACCTTGCTGTCTTTGGAACAGTGATCGCTTTCTTAGGGTACTATTGGCTCCTTGCCCAAACAAAAGCGATCACTGTCTCACTCATAGCTTTCGTCACCCCTTTGGTTGCGATCTGGATAGGAGTCGGCCTTTTTCAAGAATCGATGGCTCCAATCGATTTTGTAGGAACAGGACTTATTTTCTCTGGAATCTGGCTGGTTCTTCGCAAATAGTACACATTACCACATTCAACAAATTTTTGTCATATGCACCCCCCCATACACACTAACACTATGATACATAACTAATTACCAAGCCACCAAGTCAATTTTCTTACTAAAAACAGATGTTTTTTTCTGTAGTGCAACTTGCCAATATCACCTTTGCTACGTATAATAGTCAAACAACAAGTTACCGGATTGTAACTGTAGCCCGGTCATGACCAGTATCCCCTTGATCCGGTTGAGATTATGCTCTGACAGCGACCCCTAAAAATGGTCATCAGTCTCACAATAACATAGTGTGATGCTCTAAAGTGAGAGACCGGTCTTCAAACATGGATAGTGAAGAAAGAAAGGAGGCTCGTTATGGGTAAGCCAAATAAAACCCGCCGAGGGACACATAAAAATCGAGCAAAATATATCCTCTCAGTCGATAAAATCCAACAATTAGGTGATGATGATAAAAAGAAGTTAAATAAAGTAACTCAAAGATATGCCTTCCGCGCCAATGATTACTACCTCAATCTGATTGACTGGGATAATCCTAACGATCCTATTCGTCGACTTGTCATTCCTCATGAAAATGAATTGCAGGAATGGGGACAACTCGATGCCTCAAACGAGGGAAAGATTACTGTCCGCAAAGGGGTTCAGCACAAATACAATTCTACTGTTCTGCTATTGGTGAATGAAGTATGCGGGGCATTCTGCAGATACTGTTTCCGCAAACGCCTCTTTATGAACGACAATGACGAGATTACATATAACCTTGGCACAGGATTGGATTACATTCGCGAACACCCTGAAGTTGACAATGTACTTCTAACGGGAGGTGATCCAATGATCCTTCGAACCCCACAATTAGATAAAATTCTCTCCGCTTTACGTGAAATCGATCATGTTAAAGTTATCCGTATCGGTTCAAAGATGCCTGCTTTCAATCCGTTCCGTTTTCTCAACGATGATGATTTGATGAAGATGTTTAAGAAGCACTCCAGACCAGACAAACGGATCTACATGATGTGCCATTTCGATCATCCTCGCGAGTTGACATCGCAGTCACGTGAAGTATTAGCTCGTTTGATTGATGTTGGTGTGATATGCATGAACCAAAACCCGATCATCAGAGGCATTTCAGATGACCCTGACGTTATGGCAACTCTTTGGAATGAACTTTCATACATAGGTGTCTCACAATACTACATTTTCCAGGGAAGACCAACATCTGGCAATGAACCGTACGAACTACCAATAGTCGAAGCCTATCGAAAGATTGAACAGGCAAGAACTGCATGTTCAGGTTTAGCAAAAAGACCGAAATTTGTCATGTCACATGAATCGGGCAAAGTTGAAATAGTCGGTGTCGACCATAGACATATATACCTGAAATACCATCGAGCTATGTCAAGCTTGGATAACCAAAGGATGTTAGTCTGCCATAGGGACAACGATGCATACTGGCTTGATCAGCTCAAACCCGTAGAGGGATATGAAAACAAATACTATGCAGATCGTTTGAACACTGTACGAGTGAATTAAAACTACACAGAACCTATATTAATTAAGATGTACTTCAGTCCAATCGATGTCAGCGATCTAACATTCATTGTCGACTATCTCTTAAAAAATGGTCCGCCTCCACCTGCTTGTTCGTAGCCTCTACCGCTTATTCAATGAAGTCACCGAAGCCTGATCGGTTGGCAGGATTATCACTTCAGCAATCTGAACATGGGCTGGACGCGACGCTACCCATACAATTGCATCAGCAACATCTGCACCTGTCAGTGGTGTGTATCCTTTATACGTCTGGCTGGCACGTTCCCTGTCACCATAAAACCGAACATGAGAAAACTCTGTTTCAACCAACCCGGGATCAACAGTAGAAACTCTCAAAGGTGTATCGACTAAATCAATCCTCATTCCTTTGGTAAGTGCATCAACCGCATGCTTGGTTGCACAATAGACATTTCCACCAGGGTATACTTCATGACCAGCAATAGACCCGACATTAATAATATGCCCACTCCCCCGTTCTACCATACTAGGAATTACAGCACGGCTCAAATAGAGCAAACCCTTGATATTCGTATCAATCATCTCTTCCCAACCGTCAACTTTTCCCTCATGAAGCTTTTCCAACCCTCGCCCCAATCCCGCATTATTCACCAAAACATCAATATCTTTGAAATCTGTCGGAAGTTGTTCGATTGCCTGTGTAACACTCTCAAATTTCTGGATATCAAGTTCAATCAGATGACAATCAGTCTTGAGCGCATCTGTCAACTTTTTGAGCCTCTCAATCCGACGTGCAACAAGAATTAATCGTGCTCCTTCTTCAGCAAACTTATGAGCTGATGCCTCTCCAATACCTGCTGAAGCCCCTGAAATCAATACTACCTTATTCTTCAATCCTGACATACAACAATCCTTTTCAACAATTTAAGAGGCAATTTACAAAAGGAAAGAAAGCTGGTCAATCTATGTAACAGGCAAATATCAACTATATCGCCCAACAATAGTACAATATAGTGCAAATTAAGGACATAACCTGCATATATCGTGCTCCCCCTATTGGACACCAACAAAACAAACAGCCGTAACATATTGCATACCAATGAAATACATTTTTTAACACAGCCTTCATATAGACTTAATAATAGGCACTCTTTATGCAGTATGGTCAGGCAGATAAGAAACAGCTAAAATGAACAGTCATCATACCCGATAATGGTACAGAGCCATGATTGGGTGATAATCGCTCAGGAGACGGCATGGCTAAGACATCGAAAAAAGACGTTCGGCTTGGGTTGCCACCTAAGAGTTACTGGCATTTGTACAGCTTACAGAACCTTGCATCTGACAAGCTGGCAAGAGTTGTCAACAAAGTACTCAAAAATGAGTACCGTTTGGTAAAATAGCAATACCAGTTTTGTCTTGACTTCATAACCGGCGATCCATACTTTCGTGCCGATACTGCACTGGTAGTTATAGAGATAACTTCAGTTGCGTACTTTTTGATACTTTAGAGGATTTTGTATGGCAAAAAAGAATGTTACGCTGATGGTTGTACCTGATTCTAATGGGATTTCCCGGCAGGTTTCAATACCTGTCTATCTCATCTGGACATCAATTGTCGGTGTAATACTGCTTATTTTCGCTAGTTTCTTTCTCTCCGCACAGTTCTTTTCAGATCGGGTAGCTGAATCCGAGCTTGAATCACTACGTGCCGAGAATCAGCAAATCCAAGAACAATATGAAGAATTGCGTTGGTATATTTCTGAAGTTGAGAATCGGTATGATATTCTGGTCGAAAAAGAAGAAAAAATCCGCGCCCTTTTTGACCTCCCGGAAATCCCTGTTGAGGAACGTCAGCTCGGTATTGGCGGACCAACTTCACCAGCTTTTGCAAAGCTCTCCCCAGCTCAGCAAACAGCAACTGTTTCAGAATCAGCTGTGGACCGCCTACTCAAGCTCTCAGAATTCGAATTAAATAAATACAACGAGGTTGAAAGTTCGCTTGAGAACTACAAAACTCGCCTCAAACATACCCCCTCAATCTGGCCAACCAAAGGCTGGACTTCACGTGGATTTGGAATGAAACATGATCCGTTTACTGGCATCAAACAGTTCCATCGAGGAATCGATATAGCCAGTCGGATGGGTACCCCGATTATTGCTACTGCTGATGGTAGAGTCAAGATGGCTGGAAGAAATGGCGGTATGGGGAAAACGGTTGTAATCGACCATGGCTATGGCTTCGTAACTCGATTTGCCCATCTTTCCGAATACAAGGTCAAACGAGGACAAAAAGTCAAACGAGGTGATGTGATCGCACTCATGGGATCAACAGGATACTCAACAGGCCCACACTTACACTACGAAGTTATCCGTAACGGTAAGTCAACCAACCCGTTCAAATACATCCTCAACGAAAAATAATAAATACATTAATACAAATGATGAAAAAACCGCCAAAATGGCGGTTTTTTCTGTCCGTTCCGTTCATGAATAATACAAAATAATATCTATTATGGAATTTATAGGTCGATATTATCTTTTCTATTCTTTATATTGACTCCAACCGAATGGAATGGAGTTAACAACGTTTGCTTAAAATATATAAAAAAAACAATACCCCTGCTACAAAAACAGCAGAAGACGACTGCCACGATGCCAATGAGCGAAAGGCAAAACAATTGATTGTACTCATCAAGCAGGGGGATCAAACCGCTTTTGCAGAGCTTGTATCCTCATACCGTAGCCAAGTTGCATCATTAGCGTATCGGATGGTTTCCGACTATGATGAATCTGCTGATATTACACAGGATGTCTTTGTAAAAGTATCAAGAAACCTCCATAAGTTTGACGAAAAGAAAAAGTTCTACACGTGGTTGTATCGCATTACGATTAATGCAACTATCGACTATGTACGAAAACATAAACGCCATCGCCATGAACCGCTAGAACATTTTCATCATATTGGTGATAGTACATCAAAAAGCACAGATTCAGAGTACATTCGCCATCAAATCGACCGCCATATTCAACAAGCGGCTTCCTCACTTAACGACAAACAACGCACCGCTTTCCTGTTGCGTGATGTTGAGGGATGCAAAATTGATGATGTTGCAAATATCATGGATATGCCTGAAGCAACAGTACGCTGGTATCTGCACCGTGCACGGGACAAAATGCGCCGTGAATTACGCCGTCGTTGCCCCCAGCTTCTCCTGCTCTTAGGCATCGGGTAAGACATTCAATATGAACAAAGCACTATAACCTATCTTTTTTCCTGTTACATTATCAATCTACTTCCGTATAATGGGAAATGTCAAATACTGAAGAATTACAACTCTCTGTCAAAGGAATGCACTGTGCATCCTGCGTTAGCTCTATCGAAAACGGGCTTCGGAATAAAGATGGTATTATTTCCTGCAATGTGAACCTCGCTACACACTCTGCACATGTAACATTTGATCAATCTCAAACAGATACAAACACGATCATACGTGCTATCCGTGAACTTGGCTTTGATGCTGAAGAGGGAACTCAGGATATACTGCTAAGTAATCGCACTGAAGAAAATAACGCAAAACGTGCCCTGACAACTGCACTATTCCTCGCTGTTCCGTTAATGACTGTTTCCATGTGGCCCATGTTAACTGGAACAACAATTTTGGGGAAACTCGGGGACAATATTCTGCAGTTGATCTTGGCAGGTGCCGTTATCTTCATTTCAGGAAAAGATATTCTAAAAGATGCTTTTGTTCAGACTATCCATCTCCGCGCAAATATGAATTCACTAATCAGCATGGGAACACTAACAGCGTTCATCTGGTCATCAATCGCTCTATTTCTCAGTGCATCAACAGGCCGTGAAGAACAACTATTTTTTGATTCTGCAGGCATGATAATCGCATTAATACTGATTGGTCGATATCTTGAAGCCCGTGCCCGCGGACGAGCTGGTGAGGCAATCAGTGCCCTTGCAAAACTACGGCCAACCAAAACTACGGCAATTATAAACGGTGTTGATATAGAAATAGATGCCGCAACTGCACAAGTAGGAATGACTCTGCTTGTAAAGCCGGGAGAACGGATCCCGGCTGACGGAAAGATTATCGAAGGAAATCCAATCGTAGATGAATCGATGCTCACAGGCGAATCACTACCGGTTGAGAAACAAGTAGGATCAACCGTAATCGGCGGTTCACTCAATGGGAATATCCCTTTTAAGCTCCAAGTAACAACGATAGGAGAAAAAAGTTTCCTCGCACGAATCGTTCAACTAGTCACTGAAGCACAAAGCCGAAAAGCTCCTGTACAAAAACTCGCCGACAAAGTAGCATCAGTCTTCGTCCCAATTGTCCTGTTTATCGCTTTGGCTACCCTCGGCGGATGGCTCTATTTTGACCCTGAAAGTGATATGGTCATACGAGCTGTTGTCTCTGTATTAATTATTGCTTGTCCATGTGCACTCGGTTTGGCAACACCAACCGCTATTCTGGCGGGAACAGGAAGAGCCGCTCGAGACGGGATACTCATTCGTGGTGGAGATATCCTTGAAAAAGTAACCCAAACCGATGCTATTATTTTTGACAAAACTGGCACTCTCACCCACGGAGAGCTAGAAGTTGTAGATGTCAAAACACTCGGTCAGGTATCAGAACGACTACTAATTCGTATGGCGGGATCAGCCGAACTTCAGTCAGAGCATCCGATCGCTTTGTCTATTACACGGTATATGAAACAGCAAAACATCGAACCAATTATTGTGAGAAATGTCGTTGCCAAACCCGGTTTCGGCCTCGTAGCTGAGAGTGATGGACAGCGGTTGATCATTGGCAATCGACAGTTAATGGAAGATGAAGGGGCAATGTTCGGACAAGCTCTCAACTTATCCGAAATGGAAATGACAAAAGGACGAACTGTCATCTTTGTTGCTTTCGACCAACAGGTTGTCGGTATAATATCTGTCGCAGACCTTCTAAGAAGTGAAGCGCGAAGTGTTGTAGAACGACTTTCCAAACTTGTTGAACTCGTCGCAATGATCTCAGGTGATAATCGTCAAACTGCAAGGGGCATAGCACGATCTGCGGGAATTGAAAATTTCGAAGCCGAAATTAAACCAGAGCAAAAGCAAGTTATTATCGATTCCTACCGTAGGGCAGGCTACACAGTTGCAATGGTCGGTGACGGAATAAATGATGCCCCTGCTTTGGCAACTGCCGATATTGGTATAGCTATCGGAGGCGGTACCGACGTTGCTATTGAAGCATCGGATATTATCCTAGTACGTTCTGACCTGAATTCACTACCAACCCTGCTTTATATCTCCCAAGAAACCATGAAAATCATTAAACAAAACCTATTCTGGGCGTTTGCTTACAACGTCTTGGCTATCCCTATTGCGGCAGGAGCCTTCTATTCATCATTTGGACTCGTCTTAACACCATCTATCGCCGCCGCGGCCATGGCCGTCTCATCAGTACTTGTAGTATCAAACTCATTGAGACTAAACAAACTGAGAATTCGAGATGCAAATAATAGCTCATCTGCATCACTTCCATCATAATTTGAGATAACATTTCTTTATATTCTGACGATACTCTCTTTAATGGATCAGCAATAGATTAGTGCTATTGATCTCCATATTAGTGTTATAAAAGCGATATAATCAATGGCAAACGCAACAGAAGAAAAGAAACATAATACTACAGGGAGCAATTCAGAAGTAAACAGCACTATTTGGCTTGAGCTGTTCTCACTATTTGTTCATGACCTTGAATCTCCCCTCGCCTCAATGAAATACCTGTTGCGACTTTTGGATACAGACAAGCTCGATCTCAAACGAAAAGGGCATGCTGAACTAGTCGCTTCAAGCAGAATAGCTGTCGACAGGGCTGAATCGATCCTCTACGATATACTAGCTGTTGCAAAAGCAGGACGTGCAGGGCTTCCTGTAGAATTGGAGAGCTTGCAACCTGAACCTATCATTGAAGAGACAGTTTCACTTATTCGAGGAGTTGCGGAATCAAATGAAGTAAACGTAACAATTGACAGAGTAGACACCTGCCCAACCGTACAAGCTGACCCAAAACTTTTACGTAGAATGATCGATAATCTTCTTTTTAACGCACTGCGACATACCCCTTCTGGAGGAACAATCAAACTCTACACCGAAGATGGGAAGAATAAATTCTCAATACATATCAAAGATGACGGTCCAGGGTTGGGTGATATCTCTCCGGAAGAGCTCTTCGATAAGTTCGGCCAAGCTAATTTGCGAAGGGACGGCAAACATAGAGGAGTCGGACTAGGGCTCTATTTCTGCAAATTAGCCGCAACAGCTATGGAAGCAACTATCATGGCTGACGATCATCCCGAAGGCGGAGCAGTGTTCTCAATAATCCTGACCAAAGTGTTGGAAAGTGAACAATGAATAAAAAGCTGGACGCAGAATCTTACCTCAAATCAGGATCTAATGAGCTACGGATTCTAGAATACCGAACCTGTGGCATGTCCTTTGGAATAAATATCCTGAAAGTTGACAAAATTGTATCAAACCTCGAAGAATTGACAAAAGTCCCCGAAACGCACTACGCTGTCAAAGGAATGTTCCGTGATATCAACAGACTGATTCCTGTTGTCGATCTAGGTGCTTTCCTCGGATTGCCTATACAAAATGATAAAAAACCTAAGGTTATTGTCACAGAATTCTTCGGCATGTTCACCGGATTCTTAGTGGAACAGATCGATTGGATACACCACTTCAACTGGGAAAACCTGATAGATGCAGAAAAAGTTTTCGCAGGAATAGACCAACAATACGTAATCGGGATCGTCAAACCTACAGAAGATAGGATGGTTCTTCTTCTTGACTATGAAACAATACTTCTCGACCTCTGCCCTCACATCAAAGAGAATATGCCTTCTGAAATTGGCGTAATACCGGGATTCAAAGGGAAACGAATTCTCATCGCGGAAGACTCTCCCGCTGTTCGCTCAATGTTAGTCAACGAATTAACTGATCTTGAAGCAATTGTTACCGCCGCACCTGACGGTGAAAAGGCATGGGACATATTTCAGAATGAAAAATTTGATGCTGTGATATGCGACGTTGAGATGCCTCAAATGGATGGTCTCGCTTTGACTCTCAGAATTCGACAATCAGATCAAGCGGAGATACCGGTGGTCGTATACTCATCAATCGGCGACATGGGCATGAAGGCCCGAGCAAAATTCCTAAAAGCCGATGCACATATTACTAAGCTCAATATGGACCTCCTCTTAAATACGGTCGATCAATTGATGCAAGGTACCTATATCCCTGCTGAAGATATGACAAATGAAATTACCACTGCAAAAGTGGTTGAAACAATCGAGCTAGACTGATTTCGGTTCCCAATACCATCTCGTTCTTAATCACAGCCTTACTGCTGAAACGGTATTGAGCCCATCAAGAAATAATAACCAGATCTTTTCAAACTGATTACAGTTTGTTACATTACTGAACGTCCATTTGAAACAATGAGGTAATGTGACTAAACCATCTATCACACCAAAAACTGCCCTCGTGCTGTTTATAGCATTAGCTACTGCTGGCCTAGCACAAGCAATCTGGTGGACTGTGTTCATGGCTGGTTTGGTTAATGAAAAAGTTCAAATAGCCACCAATCTCGGGGCTGATGAGGATGCTATTTCAGCTCTTCAAAAACAGGAGATAGCCCGACAGGTTATGGTCGGTTTGGAAGGTATCTTCTTCCTCGTCGTGATTATTGCAGGGGCTTGGCTCATCTATCGCGCCTTAGTCAAAACGAACGAGTTGAATTATCACCAACAGAATTTTCTCATGGCAGTAACTCATGAATTAAAAACACCTCTCGCTTCAATAATGATCTACATAGATAGTCTTGCTTCACCAAAAATATCTGAAGAGCGTAAACTTGGTATCCTCCCCCGTATAAAATCAGACGCACAACGTCTTGAATCTCTTGTTGAAAAAATTCTTGAAGCAGGAAAGTTTGACCGGAGCGGGGCAAACCTCCACAAAGAGAGAATAGATTTTTCAAAACTTGTTCAGCTATCTATTGAACGTTTGAAAGAAAATCCATCAGATAGATCGATTATTGTAGAATCTGATATTGCAAGTAATGTCGTCATAATTGGAGATAACTCAGCACTAACACGAACAGTTGAATCATTGCTTGATAATGCAGTCCGATACAATGATAAGAAAACAGTAAAAATCAACATCTCTTTACAATACAACAATGACACCATGCAACTCCGTATAACTGATAATGGTATCGGATTATCCAAGAAAGATCAGAAGCGTATCTTCGATCGTTTCTATCGAGTAGGTTCTGAACTTCGTAGAGAACGTTCAGGTTCAGGGTTGGGGTTGTTTCTCTGCCGTGAAATAATTCGCGCTCATGATGGCACAATAAAAGTTAAGTCTGAAGGTGTTGGCAATGGCTCTACCTTTTCAATCACATTGAAAATAGGAAATTGATATGAAAACGATATTCTTAGTGGAAGATGATGCCAATCTTGCCGACGGGTTAATACTCAATCTCGAGGCAGAAGGCTATCAGGTTATCCATCTCTCAGAAGGACATAATGCAGTTAGTGAATTCCAGAGAGGTAGCTTCGACCTTGTGTTGCTCGACATTATGTTACCAGGTGTTGACGGATTGACAATCTGTAAAGAGATCAGAGAAGCGGGATCGACAGTACCAATTCTGTTTATCACAGCCCGTTCTGAAACTGACCAAAGAATCGAAGGACTGGTCGCCGGCGGTGATGACTATATTACCAAGCCGTTCGAAATTGGTGAGCTACTAGCTCGTATACAAGGCATTTTCCGCCGAGAAGCATGGCTACAAAGTAACAAAAAAGTAAAAGAAGTTTTCGAGTTCGACGGACGTACAGTCGACTTCAGCTCATATCGTGCATCAGGACCGGGAGGTGAATCAGAATTGACTCGTAAAGAATGCCTTGTCATGAAATATCTCGTAGAACGTACAGGCAAAGCAGTAAGCAGAGATCACCTCCTTGACGCAGTCTGGGGATATCATACCTACCCAACCAATCGCACAATTGATAATTTCATATTAAAACTCCGCAAGATTCTCGAAGATGACCCGAAAAATCCTGAGTATATAGAAACTGTCCGCGGGGTCGGATATCGATTTGCAGGAGCAAGAAAGAACAGAAAGGAATAACCAGCCATGTAGGTCAGGAGCCCTGTGCTCCTGACACAGTGGAAAGCATTCAAAAATTGAAATGGTCTTGAAGATTTTGATATTGATTTTCCACAATAAATAAAAGCACTTAGCAAGTTTTTACTAAAACCGCTTCACGCCGCCACCGAAGAAACATTTGATTACAAATGGATTGATAATAAGCATTAGAAGTGAGGAAAATGGCTGAGACACATAAAGAACGAAGAAACCGAATAAAGAGTGAACTACTAACAAGAAGTGGTGGGAAGTGTACTTCATGCGGTTATGATAAATGTGAATCAGCCCTTTGCTTTCATCACATTGATCCTTCAACAAAATCATTCAATATTAGTGGTACGAGATTAACGAAAACAAGTAGGGCAATTTTAGAAGCAGAGGTTGACAAATGCAAAGTATATTGTCTCAATTGTCATGCTGAGTTACATGATAAAGAAG
>JAJRUL010000108.1 GCA_024277795.1 Candidatus Zixiibacteriota bacterium | reverse complement strand
GGATCCGTCTGACACTGTTGGTGCAGGATCAAATAATCCCGCTCATGGCTGGAGAGTATGGAATGCACAGACAGGTACTTGGGATTACAACCAAAAATATAATGCATTGCAAACGAGCTTTGAAAGTAGTGGTCCGACCTCTTTGCAGGATTCTCACTATCGTTTTGGGGATCATGCTCAAGGATCTCCTGCACTTGGTTTGGAGATAAGCCAGACTGTTTATTCATGGAACTATTGCTACAATGAAGATTTCATGTTTGTTGTACTTGATATTACCAATACGTCAACTGAAAACTATGTCGACTTTGCGTTTGGTCTCTATACAGATATTGATGTAGGCGGTCAGGATGGAACAGGCGAAAACGGTCGTCTTGAAGATCTTGTCGCTTTCGATTCGACTGAAAACCTTGCATGGATTTATGACAATATAGGAATTGATCCTGGTTGGGGCCCGACTGTCCGTACAGGTATTATGGGAACAAAATATCTCGAAACACCTGGTGGTGTCGGAATGACAGCATTTCGTACAGATGACTGGGCATTTTTGCCTAGTGATGATGCGGGTCGTTATGCAATGATCAATAGCACGCAGTTCGATTCATCATTGCCTCCGACAGATCAATTTTATGTTCAGTGTTCTCGGGGGATTGCTTTGAATGCAGGTGCGACCGTTCGAGTTGTTTATGCACTAATAGCAGGTGCTGATGAAGCTGATTTTCGTGCCAATGCACAGTTGGCTCAACAGTTGTATGATTCTTACTTTGTCGGACCTGAACCTCCGACAACCCCTGTTCTCTCTGCTCGTGCAAGTGATGGCTCTGTTTACATTCATTGGAATGATACTTCAGAAGCGGCCGTTGATCCCATGTCCGGTTTGCAGGATTTTGCGGGTTACAAGCTCTATAGAAGTGACAATCAAGGGAAAACATGGGGTGTAGTAAATTATCAAACAGGTAATAACTGCCTTGATATTGATTATCAAACTTTGGCGTTGTATACCGTCAACAATCCCGGAGATCCAATTCCGCATTCATTTGTTGATACAGGTTTGTACAACGGTGTAGAATACTGGTACTGTTTATCCGCTTTTGATCTGGGTGATACTGCTTTGGGAATTGATCCTTTGCAGTCTGGATTTGGTGTCGCTGGGCAGACCCCTAACGTAGTCGCAGTAACTCCACGACCTAATCCAAGCGGTTTCTTCAGTGCGGAAGGTACGGTTATTCATGAGTATACGGGAAATGATGAGCCATCTCCCGGAACTGTTACTCCTGAAATATTCGACGAAAGCGTACTGACTGGAAAAGAATATGCAGTTGTTTTTGAAGATCGCCCTCAGGTTACATATTGGCATCTACTTGATGTAACAAACAATGATACAATTCTGGCAAACCAGACCCGTATGTCTGGCGATCCTGAAGATTTCGAGATAGCAGGCGGGATGAGGGTGTATGTTACTAATGGTGATTTTGTAGCCAAGTCACATAGCCAAACATCTTTCGCCACTTCAGACACGACTTTAGCAGTCGCAACGTGGTATGGTGCATCATTGCCGGCTCTTACGGGCAATGACAATGACGCATACGGTGATCAACATTTCAGGTCTAATTATGAATTGCGTTTCACAGGTGATTCAACTCGTGCGACAGAAGTGAGAGATGGTTTCTGGGGTACCGATTATGTGTACTGGGTGCCTTTTGAAGTATGGAATACAACGACCAACCAGCGTGTCTCACTTGCAGTATATGATTTCTTAGGGGATGACATTTGGGATCCATATGATCTGCTTGCTATAGTGAATTATCCGTATGACTCTGTTAACTCGGTTACTTCACAAGCATTCCCGTATTACTACGGATGGATGTGGGGGTTTGATGATTCAATTTACAACCCGTCAATCGGTGATGTCTTTACTATTGACGGAGCACCGTTGAATGGTCCTGATGATCGCTTTACCTTTAAGGTTGACGGTGTTGATGCAACAGTTGCCAGCAATGACCTTGATCGTATTAAGGTCGTTCCTAATCCGTATTTCGGGCGTTATAGTTCGCGTGTAGAAAATGATGCAGGTGAATCAATAATAGAATTTCAGAATATCCCGAATCAGTGTACGATTCGTATCTACACCTTAACCGGTGATCTGGTTCGGACAATCGAAAACTCAGACGGCGACGGCTCGACTCGTTGGAACCTACTGTCATCCAATCAACAGCAGGTTGCATCGGGGATCTATTTGTACCATGTAGAATCTCCGTTCGGCGAACACCTCGGCCGTTTTGCGGTCATAAAGTAAGGGAGACTCGACGTGAAGAAATTAGCTTTAGTCGTCTGCATTCTGCTGATCGCCGGAAGCTCGTTTGCCGAGTTTTCCAAAGTAGGGCAGTCAGGCGCACAGTTCTTAAAGATCGGTGTCGGTTCACGGTATCAGGCGATGGGTGAAGCGGCGGTTGCTACTGCTGATGACATTTACTCAGCATATTGGAATCCTGCAGGGTTGGCAAATATCGAAAACTCTGCGGTCAGTTTTACCAATGTCAATTATCTTTTAGATATTGACCTGAATTATGCCGCCTATGCACATTATTTTGAGGATATTGGAACTTTTGCGGTTTCCGCATCAGTATTGTCACTCGGAGACCAAGAAATAACAACATTTGAGAATCAAGGTGGAACAGGTGACTTTTATACTGCTTCTTCGTATGCGGTTGGGTTGTCTTATGCACGCTATCTGACCAACAGATTCTCATTTGGTCTGACTGGGAAATGGGTAGGGGAACGTATCCACAATGAAAAGTCATCCTCGTTTGCATTTGATTTTGGTACTATGCTTCATACCGGTGTTCGATCTCTGCGGTTAGGTATGAGCATAACAAATATGGGGCCAGAGCTTGATTTTTCCGGACCTGATCTTGATGTCAACTATGATGAGCAAGCGGGTGCGGGTTCAAATAGTCCGATCGGTGCATCGATCAAAACTACGCCGTATGACCTGCCTACTATGTTTAGAGTCGGGTTAGCTTATGATATCGAGTTTGGTCCGAACTCGATGGTTACCGTGTCAGGAGAGATGAAACATCCGAATGATAATGAGCAACAGGGTGCATTTGGCGCAGAATTCGGATATGCAGATAAGTTTTTCCTGCGTGGCGGTTATCGCGTAGGCTATTCCGAAGAGACCTTGTCTTTCGGTGGAGGACTCAGAACCTCAGTCTCTAGTACTACTCGTTTAGTCATTGACTATGCTTGGCAGGACTTCGGACGATTGGAAAGTACCCAGAGATTTTCAGTAGGATTTACATTCTAGATATACGTTCGTGCAAAAAAAGCCTCCAAAAAAAGGAGGCTTTTTTTGTAGTCTAACTGGATCTGCTGTGTACAAGGGACATATATTAGGCAGATCGGTTAGAACAGTAAAAGGAGAGTTTTTATCAATGATCTCAAGACTACGTGATTGTACAGCTTATTTCATCATCGCAATTCTCATGCTCGTCGGCAGTTCATCTGCAGGAGTCGAAACAACAGAAGCAGTAAATACACTCTCATATTATTTTGATCTTGTTGCTTCGGGAAATCTAACATCCGCTGAAGGTCTTTGGACGGAAGAAGCGACAGAACGATCAAGTCGCTTTGGAATAGAGTATGATAATATCCCTGTCAAAAAAGACTGCTCCTCTCCGATTATTCGCAATCTTCCCGTTATGCGTGATTACCTGCAACCGCCCGTTAAGAGAGTCGAGGTTTTTTCTGATTCCAGCTATCTTCGTTTGGAATATTCAACAGTCGTTAAAGCGCAAAAAATAACATACGATTACTACGCCTATTTTGACGGTTCTTATTTCTGGCTCACCTATCCACAGGATTATCGAAGCAAAGGTTGGCCGATTATAGAGTCGAAATATTTTAGAGTACATTATCATCCTAGCAGATCAGAGTATATACATCAGCCTGCATTGGATGCCGCCGATGATTTTGTTGAGGCGGTGGCCGATTCTCTTGACTTGTCGAAGGAAGATCTCAAGGTAATAGCAGAGAAGAAGATTGAATTTTTCTTTTGTGATACAGATGAAAGAGTGAAAGAGATAACAGGTCATCAGATCAAGGGGACTTTTGATATGGCCTCGAACGATATCATCTCCGCTTATTTTCCACATCATCATGAGGTAACCCACCTGCTCGTTAATATAAAATTAAAAAAACTTCCTCTCTATACTCAGCCAATAATGAGAGAAGGTTTGGCGGTGTATCTTGGCGGAAGATGGGGGAAAGGTACTTCTGCGATTTCATACCTCGGTCGATTCTTGATTCAGGAAGATGTTATCCAGCTTGATGAATTGATGAGTATGAAACGATTTGAGCAACAGGCAGTTTCGGATATGGCGTATCCTGTTGCAGGTGTGTTTACTGATTTTCTCATAAAGAAGATTGGGATGGATGAATACCTTGATTTGTATCGTTTGCTGTCGGGACCGATCGATTCGTTGACTGAGATGAAAGCTCCCGCTGTCAAACGAGTCATCTACACCGCATTAGGGTATGATAGCTGGGAAAAGTGTAGAGAAGATTTTGATTCGTACCTTAAGGATCTACCTGACAATGCCAAACAATTCTTACCAGGGATAGATGATCGTGGGAAGGTTATACTTTCCACTGATGAACTTCAGCTTCGCCAAAAAGGGAAGTGGTTGTCGCTCGTGGTAAAAGGAGAAAGTGCATTACCAACAGGAAATCTTCTTTTTGGTTATGATGATCGGCTTAAAGGAACTTCGTCCTTACTTTTTGATGACCAGTACTCAAAGGGTGAAGTGTTTTTAGGATACCGATATGGCATCAGGTTTGATTCTAATGAGGCGGGACTCTATGACTATGTGAACAATACGCTTGTCGGGAAATATGTTTGGGGTTTGACACCATCAGACTCTTACATAGACAGCACAAGTTTTTCACTCAATATGAAGTTTTTGCACGACCTATGTAAAGGTGCTAAGATTTCTGATGGACACTATAAGATGCTGTCGCACTAACTTGGGTATACATGGACGTATCATATATCATTCTTTCTCTTGGATTTGTTGTAATTGTTGCGATATTAGTCTGGCTAGTGGTACGACTTTCCCGCAGACGTTCGCATGATGATATATCTGCATTGCAGTCGTCACTTGAAATGCTTCGCTCTGAACTTATTGGTCGTCAGCTTGAAGGTCTTGTTACCATACGAGAGTCACTTGATGTTACCAACAAATTGCTCAATGATCGTCTATCTGAGGGAAGCCAAGTTCTTGATCGTCGGTTGGAACTATTTGGTAAGATAGAAAATCGTCTCGGACAATTGGAACAACAAGCTGGTAACTTGGAGGAGATCGGTCGTAATATCCAATCTTTGTCTGATCTTCTCAAACCGCCATCAGTAAGAGGTGGGGTTGGAGAGTTGATGCTTGAGAACCTTCTCCAGCAGATTCTTCCTTCCGCTTTGTATGAGACGCAGTTTACTTTTGTTTCCGGCCAAAGGGTAGATGCAATCGTTCGGCTAGGTGACCGCTTGCTTCCTATTGATGCAAAATTCGCCTTGGATCATTATGCTCGACTTGTTGATGACCCAGATGATAAAGATGCTTCGAAGGCATTTGCAAAGTCATTGAAGAAGCAAATTGATGAAATAGCATCAAAATATATCCATCCCGATCAACAGACGACAGATTTTGCCATTATGTATATCCCTTCAGAAGCAGTGTACTCAGAAATGATTGGTAAGAACCAGACTACTTTGTTTGAATATGCTCTTTCTCGAAAAGTCATACCCAGCTCACCGGGTCATCTGTATGCTTTTTTGGCGACGATTTCAGTCTCGTTACAGTCGACAGGGCTGTCCCGTGATTCAGGTAAGTTGGCCTCAACAATAAATAGTATCCATGACTCAATACAGCAACTAAGGAAAAACCACGGGCGTATTGAGGGGTCACTCAGATCATTGAGTCAGAGCCTTGCAAAGGCGAATGAATCTGTCAATGAAATGGACTCATATATTGATTCTCTGCAACCTCCCAGTGAATGTACTGCTCCATCTGAAGAATCTTTGGAAAGCCACGGGTAAGGGATATTTCTGTCCTGTCGATATGTAATATAGAGAAGGATAGAACGACAACGGAGCTCTTATACAAATGAGTGAACAAGAATTCGATCTAATTGTTATCGGATCGGGGCCAGCAGGTGAAAAGGCCGCTATCGAAGCGGCGAGAATGTGTAAATCGTCATGTATTATCGAACGTCACTCTGTTCAGGGTGGTGTATGTATTCATACGGGAACAATACCGTCAAAGACTCTACGAGAGACGGTTCTCTATATAGCTGGTTTGAGAAAACGCTCTGTGTATGGTTTGATGTCGAATATCAAATCTGATGTTGGAGTTAGGGAGTTGATGTATCGCAAGGGGCAGGTGATTCAGCAAGAACTTGATGTCATTCAGCAGAATATGGCACGTCATCGGATTGAGGTCATACATGGGACAGGCATGATCGCCGATCCGCATACCGTAATTGTATCGAAGGGTGAAGGGGATAACCGTATTGTCAAAGCGAAAGTGATAATCATCTCAACAGGGACAACACCGTATCATCCTTCACACATTCCGTTTGATAATACACTCATCTATGATGCTGAAACGATTCTTGATCTTGATTGTCTCCCACGTTCACTGACTATTGTTGGGGGTGGTGTTATTGGTTGTGAATATGCCTCTATTTTTTCACAAATTGGTGTTAAAGTGACAATAGTCGACACACATAACCAACTGCTA
The DNA here is from genome assembly GCA_024277795.1 of Candidatus Zixiibacteriota bacterium. Classification (GTDB taxonomy): domain Bacteria; phylum Zixibacteria; class MSB-5A5; order GN15; family FEB-12; genus JAJRUL01. The sequence continues at coordinate 13,669 of JAJRUL010000108.1, read as the reverse complement.
CCCTTCTTAGATAGAGAGTTTGCCGAAGCAGTAACCTATTTAATGCGAAAAAATCGAATCAATCTGATCTTTAGCGATGAAATAGAATCTGTTGAGACAGGTGAGAATCAAGTTGTTGCAACTCTGAAAACAGGCCGACAGGTAGTTTCAGATCGTTTGCTTTATGCGGCGGGGCGGTCAGGTAATACCGATAATCTCGGCCTAGAAGCAGTTGGTATTGAAGTTGATAAGCGAGGGTTGATTTCAGTAAATGACCATTTTCAGACAACAGTAGAGAGCATTTATGCGGTAGGTGATGTGATCGGCTTTCCGTCATTAGCTTCCGCTTCTATGGATCAAGGACGACTGGCCGCTGTTTATGCCTTTAAGCCTGAAGATGAGCACAAGATCAATGCTCTCTTACCGTATGGTATTTACACAATACCTGAGATGTCTATGGTAGGTGAGACTGAAGAGTCGCTTCATTCGCAGGGAAGAGAATATGAGGTTGGGGTTGCCCGTTTCTTTGAACTTGCACGAGGGCAGATAAGCAATGATCATGACGGAATACTCAAGCTGATATTCGACCCATGTTCATTAAAAATCTTGGGTGTTCATATAATGGGAGAGCGTGCCGCTGAATTGATTCATATCGGACAAGCGGTAATGACGCTCGACGGAACGCTTGATTATTTTGTTGATACGGTTTTCAACTATCCTACTCTAAGTGAGGCATACAAAGTTGCCGCTATGGATGGCTTCACACGATTAAAGAGTGGATTTGCACAGCCCCATCAGCTAGCTACCGTCTGAAGTATCCCCACGAAGCCTTTTGATTCGTTCCTCTATTGCAGGGCGATCTGCTTCGTCTTTTCCCAATTCGACAAACTTGTCGTAGAGTTCAAGCGCACGGTCTATCTGTCCGATTCGTTCCAACAGAAAACCTTTTATCAGGTATGGGTAGGGAAGTGCAGGCTTCTCTTTCATAAGCACGTTGGCCAGAGAATCAGCTACTTTCCCATTGCCTGAGCGGTAGTGTGCAATCATCTGGTCGACAATGATTTCATAGTCTGACGGATAATATGTGTGAGCTTTTTCAATAAAAGCAATAGCTTTGGGCCAGTCCTGTGTATCTCTGTAGTAGGCGTATGCATTTGTCAGATTCTTCTTGGCATATGGAGCGAGCATAAGAGCGGTATCAATTTGTGGCTTTGCTAACTTATACTGTCCTTGTTTCATTTGAAGGGAAGCATAAAACGATCTAGGAACTGTCCAATATGGATTTCTGGCTATCAGCTTGCTGAGTGTTCGAATCGACTCATATTCACCCTGTCCTTGAGCTACCTGTTCGGTTCCGAGGAGATCGAGATAGTCGGGTGATTTGATAATATAATTTTGGTCCCACCAATTTGCTTTTTCGAAGTTTCGCTGATAGAAATACGCATCACGGAAGCTGATTGTAGCCGAGAGATAGTAGGCATCATGTTGGTCTAAATAGTGTGTGGCATATTGCTCTGCTCTGTCTAGATGCAGGTAAGTAGGCAAATAGGCAAAAGGAAGGGTCAATGACATCGCCGCAGCGAGGTAGCCTGCTCTCCCTAAAGCAAGTCTGTTTTGTTGGAGAGGAGGTTTGTTGGCTGAGTGATGGACTAATAGTGATGCAAGTAAGATAGCACCCGGGGTTAGGTATGCGGCAAAACGGGGAAGATCGAGGAGCATACTATTATTCGGGTCAAGGATGAAGCAAAGGATGACTCCTCCCGCCCAAAGCAAGTAAAGTGTAAAAAGATGCTGTTGCCTGAAGATAGTTTTGAGGCTTGATAAGCCGAAATACTTCATTGCAAAAACCATCGGGAAGGAAAGGAGAAGCAGTTGTACAAGGTCAGTAAGATGTCGCGATGAGAACAGACCGTAATCTGCATGAGGGTTTTTGCCTGACAGCAATAGTATAAACCGTTGCAGGTAGAAGTTGTCTTCGGCCTTCAGGTAAAGAGCGATGATCATTATAGCTAACAGAAGTAGTGATATTATTGAAGCAACGGTCTGAGTCGATTTCTTCTTTTGTGCTGTGACCATTAGTGTATTGTATACAAGGGGAGGGAGGAGAATCAAGAGATGAAGTTGCATTGTAATAGAAACTGCGACTAAGAGCCAGAGCAGGAGCAATGTTTTCAGGTGATGTTTTTCTGCAAAGTCAACAGATAATGATGCAAACCAGATAATAGACATGACATAGTAAGGTTCAATCCCGACAAACCCGAGCATGACAATAATTTGTGGACCGAAGAAAATGACTGTGAACAACGTGCATCTTCCCGCCAATTGACCTGAGAGTTGCCCTGCCAAGCGATAAGCACCAACCATGCTGAGAGCAGTACAAATGAATGCAAAAGCTTTCCAGGCATAGACAGTAGCCTGAGTTTGAGAAAGACTGAAAAGGCCAAAGAGATGGTTCAGCGATGAGACAAGAAGCAAAGTACCATATTCATGAAGAGATAATATTACTACATCTACTTGTCCTATCTGTGCGATTCGATCATTCCCGCCTGCTGATAGAAATGAATCGAACTGGAAGAGCATAAGAAAGAGAAACAGGATGATACCGCCGATGATCGCATTGCGGGTTTTTGAAAAGAGATGGTCGATATGAAATCCGAATCGCCAGTAAAGCCAGATGATAAGAAAAGTCGTCACCATCCACAGGCCGATATAGTACGATGAAAGGGCTTGCCAATGGGAGAAACCCCATGAGTTTGGGAAGAAGTGATTGCCCACCAGTCGTCCTAAAAGAAAGATGACTGTGCTTAGGAACAGCACTACAATGGAACTTCGCTCACCGTTGGAATGGGTAATCGGCTGTGTCAAAACTCCTGACGACCCTCCAGAGCACGACTCAGAGTTGCAGAATCTGCAAATTCAAGATCAGAACCGACTGGCAGACCCCGAGCAATTCGAGTAACCTTAATACCGAGTGGACGAATCAATTTAGAGAGATAGATGGCAGTCGCTTCACCTTCGACATTTGGATTAGTAGCGATTACAATTTCAGTAACATCCCCATTAATTCTATGAAGTAGCTCTTTAATCCTCAGATCGTCAGGACCGATACCATCGAGAGGAGAGAGTCGACCTCCGAGAATATGAAAGAGTGCATTAAATCCTTCCGCTTTGTCCAATGCGGCGGCATCGGGTGTTTCCTCAACCACACAGATAGTTTGATGCTGTCGGTTGGAATCTGTGCAAATCTGACATGGATCGCTTTCAGATATATTGAAACAGATAGAGCAGAACCCTACTTTTTCTTTTACTTCCCGTATTGTGTCGGCCAGTTCAAACGCTTCCTCTTTCGAAAGCTTGAGAATATGAAATGCTAATCGGGCGGCCGATTTTCGACCGATACCGGGAAGCCGAGCGAGTCGATTAGACAATCGCTCTACGGATGCGGCAGATTTAAACACGTTGCATCAATCTCTAAAAGGGGAGGTTCATACCGGGGATATTCATACCGCCAGTTATACCAGACATTTTTTCAGATTGTAGATCCTGAATTTTCTGGTGTGCTTGATTGACTGCCGCGGCTACCAGATCTTGCAACATCTCAATATCGTCTTTGTCGACAACTTCAGGGTCAATGGTAACCGACACTATTTCATGCTTGCCATTGGCAACAACTGTTACCATGCCCCCGCCTGATGTTGCTTCTACTTCTGATGCTTCCAATTAAGCTTGCATCTGTTCCATTTTTGCCTGCATTTGCTGAACCTGCTTCATCATATTCCCCATATTTCCTAATCCGCCTTTACCCATCTCTAATCTCCTTATGTATTGTTGTTTGTATCAACTTTTCTTACACCTATAACCTCACCATCGACTCGTTCAATTAAACTCTGAAGCCGAGGGGATTTTTTAACAATATCGTCTAACTCTGAACGGCTCACTCCTTTACGGTACTGTTCTTCTGTTTTATGCTCAAGGCTACGATCCAGTTCAAATTTGAGTCGTATCTGTGCTTGAAAATGGTCACTTAAGGCCTGAGTAATCAAGTTAAGATTTTCAGTTTTTCGAACTACTTCTATTGAGGCTGTGCCATGCGATCCGAAGACAAGGAGTACCTCATTATTGTGTACTTCCTTAGCCTCTGCCATAGCCAGTTGTGACGCAAGCATAGAATGAGAACTCTTAAATGATGAGAGGAACGGTTTCCAGCCTGAAATGAATTGAGGAAGATTGATGAACTGTGAATACTGTTTCTGTTTGCTTTGTTCTGAAGTTACCGTTGTTTCTGGTTGAGGACGATGAATCGTTATTTTCTCACTCTTTTTTTTTTCAGCAGTTGGAAACAAGTCTTTTGGACCCGGTGCTGATTCCGGTTGTTGATTCAGGCGAGTGAGGATCTCCTCAAAGTTGACTGTTGTCTCAATTGAGGCCATTTTAACAGCACCCATTTGTAAAACTAGTCGTTCATCAAGCCCACCTTTAAGATCGGAAAGCAAATCGGCTGTCATTTTCATCAAACGAATAATATCACCTGCAGAGAAATGTCCAGCTTGTCGAGCTGTTTCTGCACGCTCATCCTCGCTAAGATCCAGCAGGTCAATTGCCGATTTATCTGTCGCAACAATCATCAATTGACGCAAATACTCAAGTAGCTCAGTTAGGAAGTCACTTACGTCGGTTCCGCTGTCAATCACTTGGGATGTAATTGTTAGAACATCTTTTGCATTTTTGGCTGCGATTGACTCAAAGAAGTCTCGCAGAGTTTGGATATCGATAAGCCCAAGAGCATCAACAACGTCCTCTTGAGTGATTTTCTCACCTGCAAAAGCGGCGACCTGATCGAGCAATGATAGTGAATCGCGTACCGAGCCATCAGCCTTCCGTGCAAGAAGTGAAAGAGGGCTGTCATCGATTTCAATATGTTCAGCAGAACAGATTGTTCGTAAATGTTTAGCTAAATCACTACCTGACACGCGCTTGAAATCAAAACGTTGAGTTCGTGAGAGAATTGTCTCAGGGACTTTTATCGGCTCGGTTGTAGCAAAGATAAAGACAACGTGACTTGGTGGCTCTTCAAGAGTCTTGAGTAAAGCGTCAAAAGCGGCGGCAGACAAACGGTGAACTTCATCAATAATATAGATTTTCTTGTTACCAGATGATGGGAGATATCGGACATTTTCACGCAAAGCACGTATATCATCAACTCCTGTATTGGAGGCAGCATCAATCTCTAAGACATCCATTGAAGTCGAAGACGCTATTCCTACGCAACGATCACATTCACCGCATGGGTCAGGTGTTGGACCATTGACACAATTGAGTGCTTTAGCTAGTATGCGTGCGGTCGTCGTTTTACCAGTACCTCGAGGTCCACAGAAAAGGTAACCAGAGGCGACACGGTCATTTTTGACCGCATTTTGCAGGGTTTTTGTGACATGATCCTGTGCCACAACGTCAGTAAACGTCTGAGGTCGATACTTTCTTGCAAATACTTGATAACTCATAGAAAAACAATATAATCAATTATAGTCCAATTGAGAATCAGATTTTTGTAGCGAACTATCATGTTTTATCTGTTGTTTGATGTTTATATGGCTTGGATAAGGTATTGTACTCACATATGTCTTCTGATTCTGCTATTTTTTGTAGTTTCGAACACTTCAGATTGTCTGGCGCGCCCTGCCCAACAGTTTATGAGCGGTGAACATAAAGTTATACATTCAGGCGGTGTCGGAATAAAGGGGGGGATTGTTAATGCCAGCTCTTTGACCGTTAATGGAAACGATTATGACCTCAGTTTTGCGCCTTCAGGATCAATCTTTCTTTGGTTTCGACTTCCCTCATATTGGGTATTCTCAAGTACGATCGATCTGACTAATTATAAAGTGATTAATGTGCATGAGTGGTTTCTTGATTTGAGTTTTGGATTGAAGAAAATGTATCGAATCCCCCGTAAACGTATGGCTCTACTACCAGGGTTCGCTGTCGGTTATGGCTACTGGCCGGATGTTGGTCTGATTGGCCCCTCAACGTATTTAACACTCAAAGGGGGAGTGGATCTGATCTTCGTCTCCTCAGGAAAGATAGCTTATCTTTTGGAATCATCGGTGATGATAGCCCCTAGTGGTGGTCCCAAGGATGCCTCCGCGCATTTCAATCCTTCGATCAATTTGCGTTTCGGCTTGATCTTCTGAACATACAATCGATAAAAAACCTCTTGGCGAAAGCCTTCTCCTTTGTTACATTTTTGCGCCTGTGTATATTACGGGTTGTTGATCTTTGGAAATATGACGTATACCTGATTTATTGGGGCAGTAGCTCAATTGGGAGAGCGCAACGTTCGCAACGTTGAGGTCGTCGGTTCGATCCCGATCTGCTCCAGAATTATATGTGGGACCGGTGCGTTTGGTCGCATCGGTCTGTACAATACAGTTTTTGCTATGTGGTGCAGAGCCTGAAATGCGAAATCAAGCTATACATGACGTGACGTGACATTTTCAGTTGTGTCTTGATCTGACTTGGCTGGGTTATTTGCTATCCACGAACGCAAAGACTATAGATTTTGTGCAATGTGCACAAAGCGCATAAAAACATAATGTGTGTAAAGCATGTGCTAGGTGGGGAGTTAGCGGCGCCCTGTAACCCGGAATCCGCTCTACCGGGACTGAATTCCCACTTGAGGGCTCGACACCTGTCTGTTTTTGACCGGTAAGTAGTATTGAAGGTCGGGACCTGTACAACAGAAGCCTATGAACCCCGTCAGGACCGGAAGGTAGCAGCGGTAGTTAGACCCTTGTGTGTGTTGCGGGACTCCCCGACTGGAGCTAACTGCCACGATGATCAGAGAGGTACGGTTCGATAGTGGGTGCACAAAATGAAGAAGCCCGTTGGCTCAAGTCAACGGGCTTTTTTATATCTTTAATACGAAGAACTCGTTCCTAGTTGTCTCCTGAGAGATTGCCCACATCTTGAAGATAGATATTGAGGTATCGGTTCTCAACTTGCTGGTTTTCGAACTGGACTCGTATGATGTCACGTTGTGAAATCATACCGACTAATTTGTCCCCTTCGACTATCGGAATATGCCGTACATAGTTTTTGTTCATTAAGCCCGCAATGTATTCAATGGAATCATCAGCTACACCGACAAGTAAATCAGATGTCATTGCTTCTCCAACTGTGAGTTGATGATACTCACCTTTGGTTTCGTGAATTTTTTTGAAAATATCTTTATCGCTAATAATTCCGATTAAGTGTTTTTTGTCATCAACTACAGGCAGGCAACTGATTTTGTTATCGATCAATTTCTTCATTGCCTGATCAAATGTGGTTGATTTGTCGCAAGTTACGATATCGTCTGCACTTTTAGTGAGGACAGATTTTATGAGCATATATCCCTTTCATAGTAACAGTCTGCAAAACTGCTACACGCATTGTATCTCTCGTTCTGCTATCAATATATACTACTCGATCGCCTTTGGCAATACACACGATGTTTGTTTTTATGCTCAAATATAGAATACACTTCAGTTTATAGCGTTTGTTGAGAAAGCACCGATGGATAACAATTAGGGCATCATTCTTGTAATCGCGAGGAGCGAAAGAGACGTGGGGATCTTTTTTATTGTAGGCAGAGATTGTTTCGCTTCGCTCGCAATTGTATAAGTCAAGTAATTCGTGGACAGTTTTTGTTAAATTCAACAGGTGTTATTCCCCCTATACCTTGATGTGGTAAATTCGCAGGTCCGAAAGCGGACTCTGTGCTACTGCTATCTGGCTTTGATTAATGTGAGCCATAGAATATATATTCAACAGTTTCAAAGGCTAAATAAGAGCCCACCAGCCGATCTCTTCGAGGTCTCTTGGTGGGTTACTCGTGTGGCTTATATATCACCCGACATGTCGCGTTTGGACATTCCCTCAAGATATAAATTGAGATATCGTGTTTCGATCTCTTTATCTTTTGCTTGAATCTTAATCATATCACGTTGTGAGATCAAACCGATCATCTTTTCACCTTCAACAATCGGGATGTGCCTGAGCCAGTTTTTGTGCATCATTCCTGCGATGTAATCAAGTGTATCTTCAGGGACACCGACAACAACCTCTTCAGACATAACATCTTTTACTTTTAGTGCTTTGTAATGTCCTTTTGTCTTTTGAACTTTGCGAAAGATGTCACGTTCGCTGACCATTCCGCTCAAATTGCCTTCATCATCGACAACGGGGAGACAACCGATATCATTTTTCACGAGCAAATCCATTGCTTCGGCAAAACTGCTTTCGGGTGAGGTTGTAATTATTTTGCCAGGGTCGCGTTGGAGAAGTTCTCGTACTAACATAAGGAATCCCTCCTGTGTATAGAAAATGTTGTTTTGTACGTTTCGTGCAATCGGTGTGTCCCGTATGACAAATATAGACAATTGTGACGCATTTGGCAAGCAGTAGGGCTGATAAAGAATCAGTTGCCAAGTATGGCAAAGTGCGTTTTTATTCAGCATGAGAAAAACGTCACTCTTTCTGTTATTACCCGTTCTTTTTTGGGGGGTATCATATATTGCAATAAAGGTCGTTCTCAATGAGCTGACCCCCGTTGAAATGATCTCAGCACGCTTTCTTATGGCATCACCAGTTCTTTTTCTGATAATTCTTGCTAAGAGATTAGATATTGTCCCAAAAAGTATGCGACTGAAGTTGGTAATCGCTTCGGGAATTGTTTTTCTGCATTTCTGGATTATGGCTGTAGGGATGCAGGAAACATCAGCTTCACATACTGCATGGATTCTTACAACGGCACCGATTTTTATCGCATTACTCTCATGGTTATATCTAAAAGAAGCATTTACACTACCACAATGGGGGGGATTGTTGCTCGCTTGCGCAGGAGTATTCTTCCTGACTTTTAATGGTGACTGGTCAAATTTTCAGTGGATCAATTCTCGAGGTGACTTGATTGTTTTGGGCTCTTGTGTGAGTTGGGCGTTTTATACTGTTGGGACTCGTGAGATTACAAAGGTCATTCATCCACTTGTAGCAACATTCTGGATGGTGACGATAGCAGGGGGGGTATTTGTACCATACACAATTTGGACTTCGGGCATTGCAAAATATGTTAGTTTGAGTAACAATGCTATGCTGAGTCTTGTTTTTCTCGGTCTGTTTTGTCTTGCTATCGCTTTTTGGCTTTGGTCTGAGGGATTGGCACGTGAGAGTGCCGCAGATGTTGGGATATGGTTGTATGTTGAACCGCTTATAACTGTTGTGGCGGCATGGTTGTTGATTGATGAAACTCCGACAGTATGGTTAGGGATTGGAGCATTGTTTATTTCGGTAGGGGTTTATGTCGCTGAAAAGTATGGAAAGATGCGACTGCAGGAGCATGATGTTTGAAAGCTTTAGTGGGTGATTCTCAGCAGAAAAGATAGAGAAAATGTGTTGATTCTTGTGTCGGTTGTCTTGTATGAATAAGAAAGAATCCGCACATCGTTGGTTTATCAACACTGCTCTAGCCTATCTTGGTAAGCCATATATTTGGGGTGGTGATGATCCTTCAGGTTTCGACTGCTCAGGTTATGTTGTTGAATGCTTAAAAACAGCAGGCCTATTACCTGAAAAAGCAGATTTGACGGCCGATTTGCTACTATTACGATATAACGAATCTCAATGCAAACTCCCTTCTTCAGGTTGTTTACTCTTTTGGCTCAATGAAGAAAGTAAGGCTTTTCATGTCGGTATTTGTCTTGATGAATACTTTCAGATCTCTTCTTCAGGGGGGACATCAGCAACTACAGATGCCCGCAAAGCATGGAGCCAGAATGCCTTTGTTCGGATCCGACCGATACGGTACCATTCTTCGAGGCATGTAATTGCCGATCCATTTTTATAATGCTTTCATGCTCCTGTATTGAAAAAGATAATTGCCGATACCTCAAATACACAGAAATTTGCTGTAACCATCCTATAATCAGGAACATAGCAAACATTGCGCTGTTGCTATAGAAACAATAGGATCGATTGACAAAACATGGATTTATGTTATTTTCCTGTTGTCAATTAAGTACTTACAGGAGGACCCCTTGATACTTGCCTCGTTTACCCATTTTCAGCACAACCGCCTTATCGTGCTGACATGTACAGCTCTTTTTTTGCTCTTTTTGAGCGCATCCAGTTGGGCTGTTTCCGCCTCGCCTGATCTGGTCGAACAGTTAAAAGAATCGGGACAATTGCAGTCGATTGTAAATCGGCTAACAGTAGCCAGAGAGAAAGGAGTTTGGCAGGCAGATGCTAATCTAAACTACTCTCGCGATGGTATCCCAAAATCCTTAAACCTCAATCCAAATGCAGTTGATACTTTCAGAGTACTTGTCGTGCTGTGTGATTTTTCTGATAATACTGCAGCTGGAGGTGCGATCTTCGGCCAAAAATCTGATTTTGAACAGCTCCTCTTTTCTTACAACGGATCAGATAATCATTATTCGATGGCTGAGTTTTATCTCGATAATTCCTATGGGAATTTCTACATGGAAGGTGTTGTGGTCGGTTGGATTCGCCTACCCCAGACGTATGCCTATTATGTTGACGGTAATAATGGCTTTAACAGTTATCCGCGCAATGCGCAGAAGATGGCAGAAGATGCACTCTTACTCGCTGATCCTCAAGTTGACTATTCTCAGTTTGATGGTGATGGTAATGGGTGGATGGACGGTGTCTTTATTGTACATGCAGGACCGGGAGCAGAGCAGAGCGGTAGCGACAACCAAATATGGTCACATCAATGGAGTTTAAGAAGTACGCTGACTTTAGATGGGGTCAATATCTCTGCGTATACAACTGAACCTGAAGAAGATCTAGGGTCAGGCCTCACCACTATGGGGGTATATGCTCATGAATATGGTCACTTTCTTGGTCTTCCAGATCTGTACGATACAGACTATTCATCGTCAGGTTGCGGACGTTGGTCTCTAATGGCTGGTGGAAGTTGGGTTCAGGGAGGGCGTTATCCTGCTCACATGGATGCATGGTGCAAAAGTCAGGTTGGATTTCTCTCTTTACAAAATATCACATCGAATGTGACTGATATTCAGGTTCCTATGTCACAGTATGATCCTGTAGCATATCGTTTGTGGGAGAACGGGTCTGTTGGTTCGGAGTATTTCATTATTGAAAACCGGCAAGCAGTGGGTAAAGAATCAGGTATTCCAGGGTCAGGACTTTTAATCTATCATATTGATGAAAGCCGTTGGGGGAACTCCGATGAAACTCATTACCTTGTTGGTGTTGAACAGGCTGATGGTTTATCTCAGCTTGAGGCTGGGGCCAATAGTGGTGATGCGGGTGATCCATGGACAATGGTTAACCAAGGGCATTTCGATGACTTGACAGTTCCTAATACACGAAAGTATAACGCTACCAAGACAAAGACATCTGTTTGGAATATTTCAAACCCTGATTCGGTAATGACGGCGAGTTTTGACATTAGTTATTCACGCCCTCGTTTTGAACTTCAGTCAGGGACTTTTTCGGATGCTGATTTTGGTAACAACAACGGTGTTCCTGAAGCAGGGGAGACTATTACCTATACCTTTACGGTACAGAATCTCTGGCTGACGGGTGGGAATGTGACGGCTACGTTGACGGCTGATAACAATGATATTATTTTTGGTGTCCCTTCGGTGAATATCGGGACAGTTTTCGGTGATGGCGGAACAGGAAGTAATGCCGGAGTTCCGATTACATTTACAATCCCTGCTGACTTTACGCCATGTATCGACTCTTTCTACCTGAATATCACATCTGATGTCATTGGTGGTGATGCCGAGTTCGGATTTGAACTGCATATTGGAGCACCGACTGTTTTACTTGTCGATGATGATAATGGTGCGCAATGGCAACAGGATATTGAGGTGCAATTGTTCAATATGCGTTTGCCGTTTGATGTTCATAACAAATCGATTTCGGGTTCTCCGACTGGGGCACAACTCAGCAGTTATAAGACAGTCATTTGGACAACTGGAGATTCGAGGAGTAATATCCTCTCTACAGCAGATATTTCTGCGATGAAACAATTTATGGATGGGGGAGGGGCACTCTTTTTGACTGGTCAATCAATTGTTGAACAGCTCAATACAGATGATCCTGCTTTTTTGAACAACTATCTCCATGCCATCTTTGTTAGCACAATCTTGTATCCGTTTATGGATGGAGTACCTGGTTCGAGAATTGGCGATGGATTGAAGATCCGCTATGATAGCTGGACAAACCAAACAACACCACAGAAAATGGATACTATTGGCGGGTCATTTTCTGAAGTTGTGCTCCCTATTGGCGGTGCAACGATGATTAGCTATGAAGGTACCCATAAATCAGTACTGATGTCATTTGGCTTTGAGGGTGTCTCTCCTAATTTTGTAGAGAACGGGTATTCATCTCCTGATACTGTCTTTGCGCGTGTTATGAATTTCCTTTTAGAAGATACATCATCGATTAATCCCGATATTACGACTTTGCAAATTGATGGGGAAGTTTCTCAGATGAATGTACTCAATCATACTCCTACATTTGTTTGGTCATCTGTTGATACAACTGGTCAAGCAGTCATTGAGTATGAAGTGACGGTTGGGACAGGCGATCTCTGCTACAACAGAGATAATATGTGGTCGACTGGTGTTCTCTCGGGTGCAGATACCCAGATTACATACGCTGGCTTACCGCTTATTGACGGCAATGTTTATGTCGTTAATGTTCGAGTGAATAACGGAGTTACATGGTCTGGTTGGAAGCCAACTATTTTCCAGATGAACTCTACTGGTGTTCCGGGAGCCCTCATTGAACCTGCTCAAGCATCTCAAACAACAACAACGACACCGTTGTTGAGATTGAATAACGTTATCGATAGTGAAGGGGATCTGTCAACCTATGAGTTTGAAGTCTTTTCAGATGCATCAAAAACAACACTAGTAGCAAATGTTAGTGGTATTCCCGAAGGTGCAATTCAAACAAGTTGGACAGTTGATCCGCCTTTGGCTGAAGACGGTCAGTATTGGTGGAGAAGTCGGTCTTTTGACGGATATGAATATTCGGTGTATAGTGCAACAGGGATGTTCTATGTCAATTCGGTCAATCAGCCACCAGCATCATTCAGCCTCCTTGATCCAGTTGATGCAGAGACTGGTGTGAGTACGTTTCCACGCTTGACTTGGCAATCTGCAATTGACTCAGACCCTGGTGACTCAGTGCGATACACTCTCTGGACCGATACTGATCCGAATTTTGGGTCATATACAGAAACAGCTGATCTCCCCGACACATTCAGAACTCTCACCTACGAGTTGGCTGAACACCAGACTTACTATTGGAAAGTTCAAGCTCTTGATCGTTCTGATTCAGTCACATGGTCGAGCGAAGTATACAGCTTTACAGTTGGGATCGCTACCTGTTGTGTTGACAGGGGGAATGTTGATGATATTATCAGTGCGGGTGGTCCTGTTGATGTTTCTGATTTGACTTTCCTTGTTAATTTCCTTTTCAAGGGTGGCCCCACACCTCCTTGTGAAGATGCGGGCAATGTTGATGGAACTGTCGGTGTCGGTGGCCCGATTGATGTGAGTGATCTTACATATTTGGTGACTTACTTGTTCCAAGGTGGACCGATAATGCCGAGTTGTCAGTTATAGCTGATGTAATGATTATGGAT
>JAJRUL010000107.1 GCA_024277795.1 Candidatus Zixiibacteriota bacterium | reverse complement strand
CAATTAAATCGGATTATCATGAAGCGTTCAATTATTTGGGCATGACAGAATTGCTTCTTACCAATGTGGATGCGTCCGTTGCTGCGGCAACAATAGCAGTAGAGCAGAGGCCAGGTTTTGCCGACTATCGAAACGCAAAGGGAGAAGCGTTGCTTGCGAGAGGTGACTGTGAATCAGCTTCCAGTGAATTCAAAGAGGCATTGAAGCTCAATCTATATTATGGTGATGCGTACTTCAATCTTGGGATGACTTTTATTCGTCAATCTTCTCAGTTAGAGGGTCCTGCAGGAGCTTCTTTTATGACTAAAGCAGTAGATTGTTTGAAGAAGGCTTCATTGATAAATTCTGACTATAATGCCCAAGATTTGGACGCGGCTTTTCATTGTTTAAGAGCAGGTGATGTTATGGGAGGGTATGAAAAGCTCTACAGTGTTCGCGAAGGACGCAAAGAAAAGCATCGTAGGGAATTTGCGACATTTCATATGAAATTTGTGTTGAAACCTGAATGGATATCACAGCGAGTAGTTGATGAGCGAATAGAATTTCTTGAAGATGAGGTTTGTAAGAATCCGTCTTATGTAGATCTTTATTCCGAGCTTGGTCGTTGTTATCTTGAGAAGTCACGCATTGCATGGCAAAAAGGTGTTGAGAATTTTCGGAAGGCTACAGAATTGAATTCGTCACTTGAACGTAATATGAACTCGCTTCAGGATGCAGAGTCTGAGTATGCAAATATCTGTTCTATCTTAAGTCGGGTAGCAGAAAAAGGGTAGATGCATGGCAAGACAACCGATATCAATCACAGAGTTCTTTTCAACGGAGCTTCCTTTTGTCACAGAGTTTAGGCGATTGTTGCAAAAGATTTCAGAGATCAAATCGGAAGAAGCGATTAAGACTATATTGATTACATCTGCAATGCTCTCTGAGGGTAAATCGACAATAACATCATTCCTGTCGTTAGTTGCATCAAAACAGAAGCATATGAAAACTCTCATTGTTGATGCTGATCTCAGGCGCCCTACAATTCATAAGTATTTCGCGTTAAAAAAAGAGAGGGGCTTGGTTGAAGTGCTTGAAGATGGGCTTATTGTTCAGGAAGCGATTAAACATACTTCCGTCGATACATTGGATGTGTTGACAGCAGGTCGATCAACAGCTCATCCTGCAGAAACTTTTGATCCTGATGCGATTGAGAGGCTACTTAACGATTTTAAGTTTTATTACGATTTGATCTTAGTCGACTGTGCTCCCGTGCTTCCTGTTTCTGATCCGATGTTGATTGCGGGAAAGCTCGATGCTGTGCTCTTGGTGGTGAAGGCTGGGCAGACTCGCAAGGATGTAGCACGAAGAGCAGTCGAGATTTTAGATACAGTTGATACGAGGTTGATCGGGACTGTGATAAATAATATGACAAATAGTCTGCCGTATCACTATAACAGTGGATATTACGGATACACATATACACCCGACAAATCTGAAAAGAAGGCAGAAGACAGGCGTAAGAAAAACAGAGCACCTGCCAGTTCTGCTCCACCAAGTAAAAAAGACCGTCACATTCGTAACTCCTGATCTCCGGGAGGGGACTTATGGAGCAACCTATCAATATACTAACAGTAGATCTTGAAGAGTGGTTTGTGGTTGAGGCACTCGCTGGTCGAGTGAACTTTTCCGATTGGTCACAACTTGATTCGACGGTTGTTGAAAACAGTCGTCGGCTTCTTGATCTGTTTCATTTGCATTCTGTTCGTTCTACTTGGTTTGTGCTTGGGTGGGTAGTTGATCGTTATCCTGAACTTATTCAGGAAATCGGCAATCAGGGGCATGAAATAGCCTGTCATAGTTATTACCATCGTCGAGTAGATAAAATGGATAGGGATACGTTCAAGGCTGATACGGAAAAAGTATTAGAGGCGATTGTAAGGGCGACAGGTAGGAGAGCGCTGGGGTACCGCGCACCTAGCTGGTCGATTAACGCAAAGTGTTTTTGGGCATGGGAAGTTCTTGGAGAGCTTGGTTTTGAATATGACAGCTCGATATTTCCTATTAAACATGACATTTATGGCATTCCTGGAGGTCCTAGGCGAACATTTAAGTTGAATCTTGATAACGGTAAAACCTTGTATGAGATTCCAGCGACTACATTTCGCTTCTTTGGCAAAAACGTCCCAATAGCAGGCGGTGGTTTTCTCAGGCATTCACCATATTGGTACTCACAGCGTATAATTAAGAAACTGAATATGACCGGGCAACCTGCTATGGTTTATGTCCATCCGTGGGAATTTGATCCTAATCCACCTCTTGTTGAAAATTTGTCTGTATTGCAGAGGTATCGTACCTATGGCTCGACTTCGATATTCTACCATAAGTTAGGGCGATTGCTGACGGATTTTGAGTTTTCAGCTCTTGAAGATCATATTGGTCAACAAAAGAAGCGTCGTATCGGATTTCACGCACGATAATACTTGATATCTTCCTACAATCATTTAATAGCTTGAAAATACTAAGATAACTGAATATTTTTCGCAAATTGTTCTTGACTGTGAGGGTATAAGAGTAAAAGTTGCTGGTGATAGGTTTACTACCATTAGGAGTGTAATTATGCGACGTATTTTATTTGTATTACTTGCTTTACTTGTCTGTTTTCCAAGTGCATTTGCTCGAAAGAAAAAACCAAAATCGGGGACCATTGAGAATAACATATTTACTGACAAGAAATACAAGTATCAGTTGACTATCGATGAGGACTGGAAAGCGATTATCAAAAAGGATGAAAATAATTATCGTTTGGTACTCATTCAAAAGAACTATGAGATTCCTCCTGATTATCAAGATGCCCCTGATTATACAATGGTGCCGAGGATGGTTGTCTATGTTGGTCAGTCAGATATGACTCCGTTTGCATTTCTTGATTCGCTTTTGAGTGATTCTTACAAGTCTGATCTCAAGAATGACCTGCTAAAGGAGTTTGAGATACTAAACAATATGTCGGTTGGTGATGGGACAAAAAGAGA
Organism: Candidatus Zixiibacteriota bacterium; assembly: GCA_024277795.1. Classification (GTDB taxonomy): domain Bacteria; phylum Zixibacteria; class MSB-5A5; order GN15; family FEB-12; genus JAJRUL01. The sequence goes on along the minus strand of JAJRUL010000107.1, from coordinate 126 downwards.
AAAGGCTGTAACTCGCAAGCGGAAGTCTATTAAGTTAGATGGCACAAAGGGTGTTCGATGGGAAGGGAAATCAACGTATGTCAAGAATGTTGCCCTTTCTCAGTCATCTCAAGGTAGTAAGCGAGT
>JAJRUL010000106.1 GCA_024277795.1 Candidatus Zixiibacteriota bacterium | reverse complement strand
GCACGGTCAACATCGAACTCAGGATACCCTTCACCTTCCTTATACAAGAGTATACTCCCAGGGATAGGATAGATATCAGCTCCTCGCTTGAACGTGTAGGCGAGTTCAGGATCGTATGAACCTTCATCCACGAGAGCAGGGTCATGAGCCAAGACCATTGCCGTTTCATCAGTCCCCGCATGTCCTCCTGCATGGCCAAAGAATTCATCTGTCATCTGACCACACACATCCCACCAATGTATAACCGCTATATTTCTCTTCTGTTCATAGTGGAATTGGTAGGCGATATCCTTGAGAATGGCGTTATTCCCCCCATGCCCATTCATAAGAAATATATTATGAAATCCGTTGTCGACTAATGAGTCGAGAATATCACGAATATACAGCCCAAATGTTTCTGGCTTTATTGTCGATCCCCCATTGTATCTGTAGAGAGATTTGGTGATACCATAATTGACTGTTGGAGCAACCAAGGCATTCAATCGTTCAGCAATTCCGTTTGAGATATCGGTAGGGATATAATTATCTGTTCCTAGACATGCAGAACCATGTGCTTCTACAGTACCGACTGGAAGGATAACAGTATCAATTTTCTCAGGTACGAGTTCTCTGACACGCAACCAACTGAGTTTTTGTAGTTCACGTTCCATTTACTTGTCCAACTGTGTTAGAATACGCTCCATTACCAATTCGGTCTCACGAGCTGATTTCTCATCTCCTTCAAACCGATACTGGTTGATATCTCGAGCCATCATCTCCAAATCATCAGCACTCTCAACACAGTACCAAATTTCAAGCTCAGACCATGCAAGATTCTTCGAAGTAAAGGCATCTGAAACAAGTGAATATATTGAAGGATCTTTCCAGTCAAACTCTGAGAGCTTTATACTGTATTCTTTGGACATACCGATAACATAATAGCGACCTTCAGGAGTTGGACCGAAAACAGCATCCCCTTCCTTCAATTTGGCAAGTGCCTTTTCCATATGAACAGGAGTCACAGTCGGGGTACGGCTACCAATGACGAGAACATGCTTGTATCCTTTTTTGAAACAGTCCTGAAAAATTTGCTCAATACGGATTCCCCAACGTTCTTCTGGTAAAGACTCAGATGTAAAACGTGCCTTTAGTGCACTTGATATCTCACCCTTTTTCTTCTTCAAATAATTAGTGACTATTTCAACAAGCCTTTGTCGTTCAGGCTTCTCTACATAGAAGAGTCGTACATCAGTATTCTTGATCGAGAGAGCGTTTGTGATAGTATCTGTAATGAACGCTTGGTGAAGGAATCGTAGCTCAGCTCCATCAATTGCACCGAGATCCATTTTTGAACCATCTTCATATGGTTCCTGTATACAAACTGCAATTACAGTATCATTTTTCTTCTTGCTTGGCATTCTTATTTCATCCTTATATTTCCGGCAAAAATATACGGTTGCTGTCTATCACAGTCAAGTATGTCCAGCAAAAATATGAGCTATTGTGATACTCTCACAATTTGTTAATCTGTATAGCTACTTCATAACTCGTCCAAGACGCTCAACCATTTCTGATGGTCCGATGACTCCTTGAATAACCTGATCGACGTTACCGGTACGATCAAGGATCAAGACAGTTGGGAGAGAATAGTGACGCATCCCGAATCGTTTCATAAATGCCTTCGAAATTTCCGTATCAGCTTTTTCAAGCTGAACTTTGATCGGAACAAAACAAGAAGCGGCCTTAACAACCTCTTCCTTGCCAAACGTCTTCTTCTCAAGGACCTTGCAGTTGACACACCATGTTGCCCATGTATCTATGAGTACAGGTTTGTTTTCTCTCTTTGCTTTTGCCAAGCCCGCTTCAAGATTTGTTTCCCATGGTATTTCTAACTTTTCATGAGTCCCTTGAGAAACACCTTGAAAGGAAGCCCATTCATTTGCAGGCGGATGAATAAATCCTTGTGAGATCAACGCTCCTCCAAGCAAATAAATCCCTACAATGAGTGCTAAGACTCCAAGGAATTTCTTCGCTCGAACAAAGAGACCTGCCTCTTCAGTCAAACGGTCAAGCCCACCACCAAAGACACCAAAAGCTACGAGAAGCAACCCGGTCAGAACAGCCAATAACTCTGGCGATATGATAGTCTTGAGAAAATACAATGCCATCATGAGCAAAACGAAACCGAAGAATTTCTTCACAGTTTCCATCCAACCACCCGATCCGGGGAGTGCGTTGATAGCAGAGGAAAACGTTCCAATAATAATATAGAGCGTACCAAGCCCAACTGCAAAAACATAAAGGACTAAGAAACCAACCAACGGTGAACCACTTGTGGCCACATAGAGCAAAATACCGGCCACAAACGGACCAACACAGGGGGAAACAACGAGTGCCGCAATAACACCCAAAAGAATCGACCCAGCAATACCCCCTCCTCCTGCTTTTGTCCCAAGCCCTTGACGCCACGATGCAGGGACCTGCAGTTCATAGACACCAAACATGGAAAGGGCAAATATCACAAAGACGATGACTATACCAATAACTACAGCGGGACTCGCTAACCACGCCCCAAAAACTCCCCCGACCATAGAAACAATAAGCCCCATAATCCCATAAACAAATGCCATCGATCCGACATAGACAAGCGAGAGTAAAAAGCCTTTACCTATTGATCGTTGTTGTCCCGCAAAAATGGAAACAGTAATAGGTATCATTGGATACGTGCATGGAGAAAAAGAGAGTAGCAAACCAGTTACAAATGCTAATCCTAATGCAAGGAAATACCCCCAGAAACCGTGCTCATCAATCAGTTGTTGAAGCTCACCTACTGGTTCGTTGTTTCTCTCCTCGTTGGAACCTACATCAGACTGCACATTTTGTGAGTTTTCAATGCTCCCAAATAGATCCGTGTGTTGTAGTTCTCCTTCGTCACCAACAGTAATCTTTAGTGGAATATCAACCGTCATAGGGGCACGACATTCACTATTATTGCACGGTTGATACGTAAAAGAAATCGGTAATGAATATTCTCCAGAGGACATATTGTTCTGGATCGTTATCCGAAATGGGATAAAAGTCTCACCGGAATAGACTGACATTGGATCACCGCTGAGATAGACCTCTTCTCCTTTCGGATAAGAAACAACAGAAACGTCTACCCCCTCAATAGCCCCAATATCAACCTTGGCCGCGATGAGAAAATCTTTTGTCGGGTTTGCAGAATTGATATGCCAACCGTCGGCAATAGCTATCTTTATTCCTGCCTGATACGTTTTACCCGCAGTCAAAGATGAATGTGACACAAGTGATGTCGCCGTAACAAGTTCTGTATCAGACTCGAATCTGTCAGAACCGGACAGATCAAAAGGGCCTGAAACAACGCTTGTCGACAACAGTACTGAAAAGATAAACGCAAATGCAAGAATAGCTTTATGGCGAAAGTGCAACATCAATAGGACCTCATGTAATTAAACGCTAGACCGTACCCAATTAAACAGAATTAAACTGGTTCAAAAGACGACCAAGCGGGTTGCTTTTGATATTCTAAACATCTGAATGTTGATTTGGTTCAGACAATAAGTCAAGGTATAAAAAAAGAAGTAGAAGGGACTACTTACGGACAGCCAATAAATATCAGAATTACAACGTACCCTTATCCCTGCTCGTTTCTCTTTATCAACTCTGATTTGATAAGTCGAAGAAGTTTATCAGCATCAATTTTCGCAACAATCTTCTCAGCTATTTTTTCAGCAAGACTATCAGCAAATTCTTTAGTGAAGACGTGTACCTGCTCAGTCGAAACCGCTTCAATTGAGTCTTCCCATTGTTGCGACAGACTGTCTTCAGGTTGCAGTGTAACAGATTCCGGCTCCTCTGCTTGGAATTTCTCTACTTCCTTCTTGAACTCATCTATGAATTTCTCGACACCACCACCATCTGATGTAGGCTTCTTTGAGCTCGCATTTCCAGTTGGGTTTGTGATGGGATCAACCATTTGAGTTGTATTGACAAAAGTCAGGTTCTTGTCAACCTTCTGTTCTTCCTGATCCGACTTATCGACTGTATCTTCTTTTTGCATCTCACCCACAAACCAAGCATAATCATGGTCTGTAACTTCGGGCTCAAACCCTGTATCCTGCGGATTTACCAGACCAAATTGATCGTCAAGAATATCAAGTTTTCCTGTTCCCGATGCAGGTTGCGCTGTTTTCTTCTTACCTTGCCTGATATCTGTATTGGACTCGGTAACCATTACCGATTCAACACGACTTGAATCAGACATGCCGGTATTCTCACCTATTTCGGACATACCAACCATCTCATCACTTTCTGTCTTTCTCTTTGATGGAATGATCGTCTTATCCATAACTTCCGAATCAGTCACTTCTATCCCATCCAGACCAAGCGCAGCATCAAGAAATTCATCATCCAAACTCGCCCCGCCAAGCGGATTTAAGCTTTGCTCTGTTGTCACTGATTTCACCTGTTCAACACTACCTCCTGCACATTCTTGTATTTTTTGCAGGAAAACACGTGGATCAAATGGGCGAGTAATAACAATATCATTAGAAACAGAGGGAACCGAATCGTTGCTATCGTGAATAACAATGAGCTTAAGTCGGGCAGCATCATCACGCTCAGACAAATGCTGATAGAATGGTTTACCAGATAACATAAGCTCAGAACCGACAACAATAAGATCAGGGTGCCCAAATTTCAACACTTCCATAGCACGATCCGCACTCGAGACCCCTACAACATCAAAACCGTTTTGCCTCAAAAGTGTTTCGGCTACGCCACGAGTAGCATCAGATTGTTCTACCAAAAGTATCTTTTTATGCATGTATGACAGTCCTTTAGTCCTCGTGCGAATTCTCTTCTGAAAGGTGCGATGAGGCTTGTTCGAGTATCTTTCTTTCAGCCGAACTAAGATTCTCAATCCCTACATCATTGATCTTATCTAGGATATTGTCAACCTTCTTCATTATATCTTCGGCCTTCTGCCGATTCTTCCTGAATTTTGCCTGTTGCCTGTTGTACTTCCAGTTCCTGAAATAGGTACCCAAGCTCAATCGACGCATTTCACTCTTCAGATAAACCAATCCGAAAATAGCACCACCTAAATGAGCCATATGAGCAGTATTTCCCCCACCCGTGAAAAATCCTATCAACATGAAAACAGGTATTGCCCATTTGACTTTCATCGGTAAAACGAAAAATAGAAGTAAAATCCTGTCAGGATACATCAACCAATAGGCAATCATGATTCCGTAAATTGCACCACTAGCACCGATAGTTACTGCCAATTGAGATGAATGTACAATCAGAACCAACAACGCACCTGCAAGCCCAGCCAATAAATAGAATTTTCCGAATGCTCGCTGACCCCAATTAAGTTCAATCTCAGCCCCAAACATCCACAGAACGAACATGTTGAAAAACAGGTGAAAAAAACCGCCATGTACAAACATGTAGGTAAAGGACTGGTAGAGCAGATTTGGAAAATCAGCAAAGAAACGGGCAGGTGATAACCCTAAAGCAGGTGTTATTTCAGGAATGATACTCTGTAGTATAAAAATCGCAGTATTGGCTATCAACATCACCTTGATAAAAGGTGGAAGAATTCCAGGACCTAACTGCATTCCGCCTGTAGACGGGCCACTGTATTGATTGAATCCACGCATCTTCTATATCTATCGACCGGTTTCGTAAATGTGTAAGCTCTAGAGTCATGATTTCATACTCCGGCTTATTTTGTGTCACCGCCCTCAGTATCAGTTTCAGTTTTCGTCTCCTCCACCGGAGGAGTATAAGGAGGAGGGGCTCAGCCTCCACCGTATCGAGGTAACACTCTGAAAACAAGATACAATCCTGCTCCCAATAATGCCACCTTGAACAACATATAAAACCATTCCATTCAAATCACCTGTATTCCATATAAGGATTAGTATTAAGCAATATCGGTCTCAGTCCTTAAATAGTAAACTTCTGCAAAAGGTTCCGCCAACTATTCTTGCTCTAAGGAAAAGGCGTCGACACCCTATTGGGTAGCGACGCCGATACTGTTTTCGTTCAATTACTTACGCAAACGCCTTATCAATTCGGGCAGTAAGCTGAGCTTTTGGCAAAGCACCAATCACACGATCAACCTCTTCACCATTTCGGAAGAAAACCAGTGACGGGATCGACATTATGCTATATTTTCCTGCAATTTGATTGTTAGAATCAACATCAACCTTAGCAATCTTGACTTTATCACCATATTCAGTGGCAAGTTCTTCAAGAATAGGTGCAATCATTTTACAAGGTCCGCACCATGTAGCCCAAAAATCTACTACAACTGGTGTATCAGACTGGATAACCTCAGCTTCAAAAGTATCATCAGTAACATTAATTAGGGTACTCATCTTGTCTCCTCCACTTTTATACGCAGTTCATTCAAATTCTTGCTTTTAGAACGTACCGTTCATATTTCTGTTCCCGAGTTTTTCATGCTCAACATGAAAACCGGCAATTCCTGATAAGATTATATGAATTGATTTCTAAAAAAGGAACAAAAAGAATGACACGTAATAGTAAAAAAAGAGACAAATACTGATATTATTTAGCTGTCAATTTTGGCTTCTTTCCTTTGCTACTTCGGGCAAAAGCTTTGACTTGTTCTGTAAATGCTTCCAAGCGAGTCTCTTCACCTGAATCTCGGAGACCTTCGTAGCTGATATTTAGCCATGGAACTCGGTTGAGATCTTCCGACACTTTTTTCGAAATTGAACTAACAACAGTCCCTGGCATACAATTAAAGGGCATCGCATTTATAATACCACTACAACCATCTTGAGTCATCTCGACAGCCTTACCGACTGAGAGAATTGCCTCTCCTTTGATATCCAATGAGAAATATTTCGATGCTTTCTTGAGCACGTCGCCAACAGTGCGATCAGTTGTTACAGGAAAGTGTTTTGCAAAAGAATGAACTATCTTGTGCTCCATTCGCTCTTGAAGCCCTATCTGAATATTGCTCTTGATTATCCCTTTAACATTACGATCTCTCCACGTATCACGGCGGAAAGTATATGAGGTATACAGAGGCCATTCCGTGAATGTCGCTAGTCGTACCTCCACCCCTAACTTCTCCAACTTGGTTACCAGATGATTGTTTGAGAACCTATTGTTTCGGAGATAAATCTCACCAACCAGACCTACAAGTGGTAACTTCCCAGGCATTACTTCAACCGCTCTGAAGTCTTTCGCGGCATTCTCAGCCACATCATTGAGTGATTCATCTTTCAGAACAGCATGACAAACCAACTGCAAATACTTGTAATACAGCTTCTCGGTTTCCCCTGTGTGTACTTCGTATGGGCGAACCTGATTGAGCATCTTGATCAAGCAATCGACAAAAACCATACCCCGCCAAGTAATTTTCCGAAATTCAGTCCCCTCAAGTCCGAAACCAGAATAACCATCTTTAGAATTCGGGGAAAAAATCGGCGTATTTTTGAAACCAAGATCATCAAGAATCAATCTGTGATACTGACGATACAAACCGAAACGACATGGCCCTTCAGCGCCTGGCATAAAAAAGACTGACCTGTTCGGATCGCATGAATCAGATTTCAGCTTCTTGATCATATCTCCTGTCGTGAGGATACAGGGATAGCATTCTTTACCTGAGGTAAATTTCTTACCATATTCAAGGGTCAACTCATCAGGTTCATCAAGAACCTCTGCAGTCAACCCAAAACGCTCAAGCGCCGCTCTCATGATATACGCATGATCACACATATTCGGTATGTAAATTATCTTTTCGAAAGGCCTAAAATCATCATGCTGAATACCAAATGAACTAATCGGCTTGGTGAACTTGTAAAAACGCAAAGAATCAACAAATGCTTCACAACGAGTGATTGCTCCCGCATCTGCAGAATGCTCATCAAGTTCCAGTTGCAAAAATGGTTTTCCACTCATTTGCCTTCCGAAGAAATGCGTTATAAATGAATCAGGCCCGCATCCGAACGATGTAATGTAGACTGCAAAGAGATTAGGGTGATTGCGGACATAATCTGCAGCACCTAAGATTCTCTGACCATAACGCCAGTACATATAAGGATATGCATTTGAAGCATCGTCCAAAGGAAGAAAATCAAGAGGTATCGTAATATGACCGAGATTCCGTATTTTCTCCGGTAACTCAAGAGATAACCTTCGATCGTAGCCATTATATGGACGGCTGATAACCACAAGTGCTTTATCATCTTCTTTCAGCTCAGAGAGTATTTTCGCTCCCTCACCCTGAACTTGAAGACGATATGCTTTGAATGCCTTCAACCCGCAATCAATCGCTGACTTTAAGTCTTTGTCAGATAGTTTCAAATCAATCGCCAGTTGTCGAAATCTTCGACGAAGAGAAGTTGGGTCGCCACTTAGTTCAATCGCTGAGCTTATGAAATTGATTCCTTCTTTATCAAAATCAAAGCAAGCACTGACCGATGCACCAATAGACTGCACATATGGACACATATATGATCCTTGAGCTTCTGTGTGCTCATCAGCAACACGGATCAATGAAGGTAAGAAGATGGTATCGACTTTTTTGCGAATCAGATTCGAAATATGCCCGTAGACCATCTTGATAGGGAAACATGTCTCAGCGGAAAACAGTTCTAAAGACTCTTCAACAATTTGTTGGCTGGACATATCTGAATTTACAACCTGATAATCAAGTGATTCAAAGAAAGCACGCCAGAATGGGTAATACTCATAAAAATGGAGAACCATCGGAATCCCTACCCGACCCTTGGTTCTTTCAGGCTTCTTAAACTTAGTATACCTCTTAAACAACAACTTTTGACGAAGACGTACATAATCAGGAGGAAGTTTTCGATCACTCTTTTGCTTAACATCATACTTTTCGCATCGTGCCCCATAGTAGAGTGGTTCTTCCCCTTCAATTTCTACTGTATGTATTTCACACTGATTGGAACAGTCTTCGCAGGTAAACGAATCTACTTCGTACCGCCGTTTGTGTAGATCAAAACCCTTAAAAGCTGTCTTGAAATGCTCATCATCTAGGCATTCTGAAGCGAGGATTGCCGCACCTATTGCACCCGTCACATCATGATGGGGCGGCACAGTCACACTCTTGCCCGTAAGTTGCTCAAAAGCGGCAACAACTGCTTTATTCCACGCTACTCCCCCCTGAAAAAAGATATGGTCTCCGATCCGACGATCACCGACAACCTTATTCAAATAGTTGCTCGCGATAGAATATGCCAGTCCCGCTACTAAATCATCTCTATTGGCACCTGAACGTTGATGCGAAACAAGATCAGACTCCATAAAGACCGTGCACCGCTCCCCGCACCCAACAGGACATGTCGCCTTTAGAGCACGATCACCAAACTCCTTCTCGATATTGATATCGAGTTTTTCGGCCTGTTCTTGTAAGAAAGAGCCAGTCCCTGCGGCACACGCCTTATTCATCTCAAAATCAATAACGGCCTTATCTTTCAATGAAATGTATTTTGAATCCTGTCCACCAATTTCAAAAATTGTATCAACTTCAGGGTCAATTCGCACAGCCGCAGTCGCCTGTGCAGTTATCTCATTACGAACCATGTCAGCACCGACGAAATCACCGATCAGGTATCTTCCACTACCAGTAGTCCCGACAGCAATAACATTTACTCTGTCCCCAACTTCGTTACCTACCTCTTCAATACCTCGCCGAACAGCCTCAATCGGTCTACCTTCAGTCATAAGATATCTTCTCGCTATTACACGAAGGTCACGATCAATCAACACAACGTTAGTTGAAAGTGATCCTATATCTATACCTAAGTAGACATCAAGATTCTCAAAGTCAGTCGGCCGTGCACTTTGGGTGGTGGTATAAAATTTATTATCAGGATTGTCAAAAGATAACGCATCACGACCAGATTCTATTTTTTCACGATAGGAAAGATAAGCCTCAATCTTACTGCTGTCGAAAGACTCAACCTGAGCGTTTTCATCAGAACTTGCGTTGAAAGCAGCCCCGATAGCAGCCATCAAGTTGAAGTGATCAGGAATGATCAACTCACCCTCTTGGAGTTCCAACACTTCTGTAAAAGCACGAATCATACCGGGATTAGCCGCTACTCCCCCCTCAAATGCTATAGGCTTATCAAACTTTTTCCCCCGAGCAATTGAACTCTTAAAATTACGAGCGACAGCAAAACATAACCCCGCAACAATATCATAATCTGGTGTTGCTACCTGTTGCAAATGAATCATATCAGACTTAGCAAATACAGAGCAACGGCCAGCTATTCGAGGTGGGTTCTTCGATTTGAGAGCTAACTTTCCAAATTCATCTTCTATAGATATTTTTAGACGACCTGCTTGTTGATCCAAAAAAGAACCAGTACCCGCGGCACACTGGGCATTCATCGCAAAATCTTCAACCGTCTGCCTCACATTATCGAGAATCAACAGTTTTGAATCCTCTCCCCCCATTTCAATAACAGTACGGACATGCGAAAGAAGCTTAAGATTACTAGACGCTAATGCCGCAATCTCACCATAGCTCATCCCGCCTAAGACAGATTGAACATTCTTTCCACCGATACCTGTACTTCCGATCCTGATCTTTGAACCATCAAGACCCGAAAATTCTGATCTAAGAATCAGTTGAAGAGTCTCAAAAGGGGAGGCACGATAACGCTTGTACGATGAATGGATGATCTCCCCATCTTCAACAAGAACTACCTTGACCGAGACAGAACCTATATCGATCCCTAGAGATTTAGCTGTTGCGGATGATCGCATACATCAATATGTATATGTGACCGCATTCGACGCAAGTGTTTTCCTACTCCATAATATCTGATAATTTACACCTCTTAATTAAGAACAGTACTCTCAAAAGGTTGTATTTCCGCTTGCAATAGCTATATTCACCATCACGTAAAGGAAAGAAAATGCGAGTTTTGTTACAACGGACATCATCAGTTGAAGTATGGATTGACGGGGGTAAATACTCCTCAACAGGTTCTGGTTTACTCCTACTTATGGGAACCAAAAAAGGTGACAAGATTGACTCATGCGGGTATCTCGCGGACAAGATACTTAATATGAGACTCTTTGAAGATAGTGACGGTAAGATGAACCTATCAGCATTGGATGTTGGTGCGGATATCATGATTGTATCTCAATTCACTCTATATGCAGACACCCGAAAAGGTCGCCGTCCCTCTTTTAATGATACTATGGAACCTGAGGAAGCTAAAGAACTCTACAAACGATTTATTGAACTGATACAAGCATCAGGATTAAAAACTGCAACAGGGGTTTTTGGTGCTCACATGGATGTTAGACTAAACAACAATGGACCTGTCACGATACTTGTAGAGCATGAACTACCCTAACTTAGAACAACTCTGTAGAAAATACGATTTATTACTTGGCTCAGGCTCTCCTCGTCGATTTCAACTCTTGTCTGAGTTAAAGCTCAGATTTGACCAAAAAACACCTGATATTATTGAAGAAATCAGGCATGATGAAGCCCCTTTTCCTTTCGCTCAGAGACTGGCTGAAGAAAAAGCTCTCTCCCTAACGTCCGAACTCAGTACCAATCAAATCGTGATCGGGTGCGATACTATTGTTGTACTCGATAATCAAGTATTAGGTAAACCTGATGATGAACGCCATGCTTTAGAAACACTCTCACAATTATCAGGGAAAAAGCATATCGTTTGTACTGCTATCGCTTACGCTAACTCAGAAGGGTTGCTGGAAAGCGGATACGAAACAACTGATGTCTACTTCAATAATGTAAGTAACGAGCAAATCATTGCATACATTGCTACTGGCGAACCGATGGATAAGGCGGGAGCGTACGGAATTCAAGGGATGGGGGCATTTTTAGTTGACAGAATCGATGGAAATCTGGATACTGTGATCGGTTTGCCACGGTTACTATTAGATAAACTGGCTAGGCATATATTAGCTTCGTAACCCTTAATTAAGACGTTGACAATGGGCGACTTACAAGTAAAGATCGGAGAGGTGCTTCGATTAGAGAGAGAACGTCAGGGGTTCAAACTCGAAGATATCTCGACAGACCTGAAAATCCCGATAAATAATCTGCAAGCGGTGGAAAATGGTGATGTTGATGCTTTGCCATCTGAGCTTTATTTCGGTTTGTTTGCCAAATCTTATTCTGAAGCAATAGGAGTAGATTATACTGCAACAGTCGATGCCATCAAAGAGGAATTGGCCTCTGTCCCGACTCCTCCTCCAGAAAACAGCAAAAAGAAAAAAAGTGTTACTGTTTCCTCTGAAATTGATGATGCCGAAGAGGCAGTAAATAACTTTGATGAGTCCACTACTTCAGTATCTTTTTTTGTTAAACAAAAGAAACTTATTTATTCCGTTGCAGTTGCTGTTATTGTCATTGGTGGCTACTTTGTATTGTCACAACTGCTGAAAGACATCTCTTCAGGGTCTGAGGAATATACTTCAAATATGATCGAAGCAGAGGACATACATAATACACCAACAGAATCTCCCTATGAGAAGTATGATTGGAATGTGCCTGCCTATAAAAAGCCAGAACCGTTTACTCTCACAATGACAGCTCGTGCTGAAAGCTGGTCCACAGTACTCGCCGATGGTGACACTGCAATCTTCCGTCGCTTGGTTCCGGGACGCACATATAAAGCTACTGCTCGATATCGGATGTTCCTTTCCGTTGCTGTACCATCAAAAGTTGATATCAAACTCAACGGACAACCGATTGATCCTGTCTCCCCTGAGACAAAACGCATTTCTAGGGTGCTGATAGACCAAACTAATATCGACTCATTCTTGACAGGTCCAGAGATCACGGCCGATATCAATACCCCAGTACAATCTGCGGAGAAAACACATTCTCTCCCTGTATCAATAGCTGACCAGGAAATCGACAACCCTGATGCATCAGAGGTACAAAACGATGAGCGTTAAAGATATAGTGGCACGGGTCAAACTGAATAAACGTCGGAAACAAATGAAGCCCGGTGAAATGAGCTTCCCCAAAGCTGTACGGGCTCCACGTCGTGTATTGGTTTGCCTTCCTCAGGAGCTGAGAGAATTAACACTAGTCAAACAGTTTCTGCCTCGTATTACTGAATTGTACCGATCTGCAGACATTACTTTATTAGCAATGCCCGGTGTCAAGATTGCCGACATGTTCCCACGTAAAGGTTTCAATATCCTCGTTCCGACAACAGATCAAGTAACTTGGTCGGGGCTGGCTAAGAATGCATATATTGAAAGCCTCAAACGTTCGGGAAGTTATGACCTTGTACTTGATCTTAACCTAAGCAGTACATCTTGGTTTACTTCAAGCGTGCTCCTGAGCATGCCTAATGCAGTACGTGTCGGACGTGGTAACCACCTCGGTCAACCATTTTACAATCTGGAAATTAAGACAAAATACTTACGTGATGAGCGAAATATATATCGTTCATTGCTATCAACATTACAGTTATTAAAAGAAGGATCAACAACGAAGACACCTTCCGTTGGATCCCCCCTTTCGAATTGATGGAGGAACGGTGTATCTCAAACGCCTAGACATCCTTGGTTTCAAATCATTTGCCGATAAGACGGCAGTTAAATTCTCCGATGGTATAACAGCGATCGTTGGCCCCAACGGGTGCGGTAAAACGAACATTCTTGATTCTTTACGCTGGGTATTGGGAGAACAAAGAACATCCCTGCTTCGTGGAAGTAAAATGGAAGAGGTAATATTTAGTGGCACAAATGATGTCAAGCCACTCGGTATGGCCGAAGTCACGCTCTCATTGGTCAACAATCGAGGTGTACTCCCGACAGAATACAATGAAGTACAAATAACCCGTAGACTATTCCGTAGCGGCGAATCAGAATACTTGCTTAATAAAGTACCATGTCGACTCAAAGATATTACTGAACTCTTTTATGATACTGGGATGGGTGCTCACTCATATTCAGTAATTCAACAAGACATGATCGAAGCAGTCATTTCTGATAAAGCTGAAGAACGTCGCTTCCTCTTTGAAGAAGCGGCGGGAATCACAAAATATAAGCAACGCAAGAAAGCAGCCTTAAGAAAACTTGAAGCGACACAAAATGATCTCCTACGTTTGCAGGATATTTATGCTGAAGTACAGACTCAAGTTCGCTCTTTGAAACGACAATACAAAAAAGCAGAGCGATATCAGTCAATTTCAGATACAATTAAGGCTTGGGAGCTCTACCTCGGCGCTCAAAGGATTCAAACAACTGAACAAAGTAAACAACAGACACGTGCACAGATTGACGAAATCACAAATAAAATCGTTAAGATCGACAGTTCAGTTGATATGCACTCCGCACGGTTAGAAAATCAACGTAAGAGCCAAGTTGATATCGAACATGAATTGACTCAGGTAGGCAATACCGTTTATTCTGTCAACGAACGTGCTCATGACTTCGAAAAACAAATATCCATTTTAACAGAAAAACGAACCAACAGTCGTTCATTAATCGATCGTAACAAAACTGAAATTGTCACTCTTGAGCAGAGAGATAGTATTCTCGATGAACAGATTGTAGAGACCGAAGAAACACTCAAGATTCAGCGAGAAGAAGCTGAAACTCTCTCTCAGCAACTCACAAAACTCGAAGCGACACAAGCTGAACTTGATAAAAAACTTGTTCAAGCCAGAATGGCACGGGAACAGGAAAACCAACGCCTTCTCGAACTTGAAGGAAAGCTCTCCTCAGGTAAAGCTGAAGAAAACAGTTTAAGAACTCAACTAACCGATTTGGAACAACAGAAGGCAAACCTCTCCGAACAACGTGAAACATCTAAGACAGAGTCTGAGGAGATCATCAAGCAACTTCAAATTGAACAAGAAGAATTTGATAAAGTTGCTGATAAGAAAAATGCCACACAATCAAGGCAGGAAGAATTAACAACTCTTCTTGAAAAACTCGTTGAACAAAATGAAGCTGTTTCTCTTGAAATCAGCAACCTCACCGCCTCTAAAGAAGCGTGTCAAGCGCGAATATCCCTACTTGAAGAAATGATCTTGCACTACGAAGGTTATGAGGCAGGGGTTGTAGCAACGATGGATAATCGTGATCAATGGGATGGATTAGCTGGGACAGTTGCAGAAAAATTTGTACCATCAGAAGGTCTTGAATCGGCAACAGCCGCGGCTTTGGGAGAAATGGCGGGATATATTATCTGCAACAACCGCTCAAGTGCTGAACGAATCATATCCTATTTGAAAGAAGAACAAAAAGGGAAAATTGGGATTTTAGTCCCAAGTGCTGGGATGCTGGACGCAGTTGTAAAACGCCCTGAGATCGACCTGCCGGAATTTATGGGGTGGCTTGATTCTCAGGTAACTACTGATGATGAGCTGAAACCTCTCATGCAAGCTGTCCTCTCACGTACAGCTATCTACCGTGCAGGGGCAGACCCGTCAGCACTTTTGGAACGCCTCCCATACGGTTTTCAGGCTGTCTCGACTGACGGACTTGTATACAGCAAGAATGTCATTAGTGGTGGATCTGATGATCGTTATTCTCTTTTCCGAAGAGAAGAAAAAGTAGATGAAGAAAAACAGCAACTGATGCAGTTCCAAGCCCAGCTGGACGAAGCTCATGAACGCAAGAACAAACTCATTGCGAACATCGCATCAGTTCGTGCAGAATCAGGCCAAACCGTTGAGTTGCTATCTGAGCTAACGGATGAAGTTCAAACTCGCCGAACAAAAGTCAATGAGCTGACATACAAACGCCAAGCTATACAAACAGAGATTAGCAGGCTCGAACGTGAGCATAAACAAATCTCTGACAAGCTAGAACAGATTCAAGGTCGGCAATATAATCTGGGACTCGACTACTCTGAACTGGCAGACAGAAAAAAAGACTTAGTCGGTTCGATGTCTACCAGTTCGCAACAATTAACTGAGTATGAACAATTGACTTCTGCCAGTCTAGAAAAGCTCTCACGAACACAAGTTGAATCGGTTGAAGCACGTAGTCGTATAGAACAATCTGAGAGTAAACTGAAACATATCAGGGAACTCAAAAATGAAATAGCTTCCACCATTCGAACCAAACAAGCAGAAATAGTTCAAGCTAAAGAAGAAATCGAAACAGCAACTGCCGAGATCAATCGACTTGAACACCTGCTGAAGGAAACCTTTGAAGAGCGTACTGTCGTATCTGAAAGGCAAAGCGAATTAAGGGAAAATCAGGAAGCAATACTTGAGCAGGTGAAGATTGTTGAATCAGAGTTAAAAGAACTCAGACTTGAGAAAGAATCTCTTTCCAATGAAAAACATCAGCTTGAAATGCGCTTAACAACTGTTGAGTCCGAGATTAAGGCACTAAGTGAACGCCTCAATGAAGATTACGAAGTTGATATTCATACGATCCAACCTGAATGCCCTGATGACAGTTTCGACATTACTCAAGCAGACACTATGTTGGCTGAGAAAAAGGAACAACTACGCAAGTTTGGCGCAGTAAACCTTCTTGCTCTTGAAGAATATCGCACTGCCAGTGAACGTGAAGAGTTCCTTGGCGAACAACTTGAAGATCTCAACACTGCACGCAATGACCTTCAAACGACAATATCAAAGATCAATCAAACAGCTCGACAGCTCTTCCTCGAAACTTTTGATCAGGTCAGAAAAAACTTTCAGGGACTTTTCGTAAAACTCTTTACTGGTGGTGAAGCAGATATCAAACTTATCGACCCCAATAACCCTCTCGAATCTGATATTGAAATAACTGCTCGTCCTCGTGGAAAGAAACAACTCTCTATCACTATGATGTCAGGTGGAGAGCGCGCGTTAACAGCGATCTCATTGCTCTTTTCACTTTACATGGTAAAACCCTCACCGTTTTGCATCCTTGATGAAATAGATGCACCTCTGGATGATGCGAACTGTCGGCGTTTCCTGACTATTATTGATTCTTTCTCGAAGCAGACTCAGTTCATTCTGATTACGCATAACAAGATATCGATGGAAGCCGCTGTAAATCTCTACGGTGTCACTATGGAGCGTCCGGGTATCTCTCAGTTGGTCGCTGTTCGCTTTAATGAAGATAAAGATGAAGTCAATGTTGAAGTCGATACTTCCCCCCCTGAATCCGAAGAGGTGCCAAATATCGAAGATGATAGCATTGACTCACTCCCTGATGCTATCAAGAAACGGCTCGAAACTCCTGCAACAACATCTGAAGCTACAGATCAGACTTCATAGTAGTCAGGCCGTTATATGCTAAACACGTTTCAGAAACTGAAACAGTCGCTGTCCAAAACAAAAAAGCGACTAGTCGGTCAATTAGCACAAGTTGTCGGTAAACGTAAGATCGACGAAGACCTTCTTGACGAAATAGAAGAAATTCTGATTGAATCTGACGTAGGGGTTAAAGCAACCATGCGTTTGATTGAGACTGTCAAGGAGAGGGTAAAACTCGAAGGGTTATCTGAGGGTGAGCAGGTCTTAGATATTCTGAAAGCTGAGATAGCCTCGATACTCGGACGTGAACATCACTCTCCTTTTAACCCTGATGATTCAACTCCAACTGTTTGGCTCATTGTTGGTGTCAACGGAGTTGGCAAAACAACAACAATCGGGAAATTGGCAACGTACTGTTCACAAGCAGGTAAGAAAGTAATAATTGCCGCTTGTGACACTTTTCGGGCAGCT
>JAJRUL010000105.1 GCA_024277795.1 Candidatus Zixiibacteriota bacterium | reverse complement strand
GATAGACAAAGCGCTGAATAAATATGACTTGTTGCAACGAATCCCTGTTGTCGAGAGTTTGGATATAGAGAATGGTGACACCTCGGCATTTGAGACTGCTCAACGGATAAAAGAATACTATGATATCTGGCTCTGATTTCACTATGCGTACAAAGCGAATTATTATGAGCATTCCTAAGGGGAAAGTTTGTACATATGGTCTTATCGCCACTGTCGCAGGTTCTCCACGTGGTGCACGACAAGTAGTGAGAGTTTTGCACACAGCATCGAAGAAAGAGAGACTGCCGTGGCATCGAGTCATTAATTCGCAGGGGAAGATCGGGCTACCACGTGGGTTTGGTTATGAAGAACAACGAGGCAGGCTTGAGGAAGAGGGGGTTGTTTTTAAGCTCAATGGATCGGTTGATTTAGATCGATTTTTGTGGGTACCGTCGGAATAGAATCTCCTGCTGGACAATTTCTTCGATTTATATATTTTGTGATATGAATGAATCATTTGAATTATTGGCATCAGTTATACGAGGGAAAACGACAGAAGCGTTACATTTCGGTGCTATTGTTGTTGTTGATGCAAATGGTCGGATAACTCACTCGGTGGGTGATCCTGATTTTGTTTGTATGACTCGTTCAGCAATAAAGCCTTTTCAAGCGATGCCACTTATAATGTCGGGTGGAGCAGACAAGTATCAGTTTGTTTCTGAGCAGATTGCTATAATGTGTGGTTCCCATAATGGGAGTGACAGACATAAGGAAGCGGTGACATCAATCTTAGAAACTGCCGGTAATTCGGTTGAGGACCTTCAGTGTGGTGCCCATTGGCCGTTACGAATGCAGGAGGCAAACAGGTTTCCTGAACATGATGAGCATCATGATCGTCTGAGAAATAATTGCTCGGGGAAACATGCAGGTTTTCTCGCATTGTGTAAGCATATCGGTGAAGATACGAAACGATATATTGATCCTCAGTCACAGACCCAGCAGATGATAAAAAAAGCTATTGCCGATTTTTGTGAGTATGATATAGCACAAATGCCATGTGGGATTGACGGCTGTTCAGCTCCAAATTACCCGTTGTCGTTGTTTGCTTTGGCTCGAGGTTATGTCAAACTGGTTAGCCTAAAGGGAATTGATGAGCAGTACCTGCAAGCTACCTCACGGATCAGAGAAGCGATGCTCAGCTATCCATTTATGGTGTCAGGAGAGCGCAGGTTTGACTATAATATTGCACAATCTTTTCAAGGTCGTGCTATTAGTAAAGTTGGGGCCGAAGCAGTACAGGTAATAGCTCTGACAGATCCTGAAATAGCTGTGGTTGTGAAAGTTGCTGATGGAAACTTCAGAGCTCTCGGGCCGATCTGTCTTGAGGTTTTGAGACAGTTGAGGATTGTGCAAAATAGCGATGACTTTCCATTATTAAAACGCTATATTGAACCTGAAGTAAAGAATGTACGGAATATTGTGACGGGGACTATCCGTCCAGAGTTTCAATTGAGAGAAGTTTGAGATGAGCTATGGAAAGTCAAAATTGTCAGCGATTCATCTCGGGTTGAACTACTATCGCCGTAGGGTAAAAAAGGAATCATAAGAGAATCTCTTTCTCATCACGTAAATCAAATCGTACTAAGAAGGAGATGTATTATGAAACGAAATCAACCGATCGAACCACACCGAATCAAATCAATCGAACCGATCAAATTGCTGAACCGTCATGAGCGGGAAGCAAAGATCAAAGATGCACATTTCAATATATTCAAGCTCGATGCAGAAGATATCTACATCGACCTATTGACAGATTCCGGGACTACGGCTATGTCAGCAAAGCAGTGGGGTGCATTGATGATGGGGGATGAGTCATATGCTGGAGCACGGTCTTTCCGTCATTTTGAAAAAGTAGTTCAAGAGATTTTTGTCAAAGAGTTTGTCATCCCCTGCCATCAAGGACGATCAGCAGAAAACCTGATGTTTTCTACTGTTGTTAAACCAGGGCAATATGTACTAAACAATACTCACTTTGATACGACTCGCGGTAATACGCTCCATTGTGGCGGAGTTCCAATTGATTTACCATCTTCGGCAGTTGAGTTGTTGGATGCAGAAGCATTCAAGGGGAATATGGATGTTGATAAATTAGAACAATTTATCAGTGAGCATGGTCCTGAAAGTATCGCTATGGTGATTATGACTGTTACGAATAATTCAGTCGGCGGTCAACCTGTTTCGATGGCAAATATAAAAGAAGTTTCAGAAGTATGTCATCGGCATGGCTTGCTCTTCTTTTTTGATGCGGCACGATTTGCAGAAAACTGCTATTTTATAAAACGAGACGAAGCAGGGTATGCAGGGAAATCAATTGAAGAAATTGCGAAAGAGATGTTTTCTTACGCAGATGGTGCGATGATGTCGGCTAAGAAGGACGGGATGGCTAATATAGGCGGATTGATTGCACTAAATGACAAGCAACTCTTTGACAAAGTTACTGAGCTTATGATCGTCATTGAGGGATTTTGTACCTATGGCGGGTTGGCTGGACGTGATCTTGAAGTCTTATCGGTTGGATTGAAAGAGGTACTCGATTTTGATTATCTTCATTATCGAATAGGGCAAGTTGCATATTTAGGGGCTGAGATACAAAAAGCAGGTATTCCGATTGTTATGCCGACAGGTGGTCATGCAGTGTTTATTGATGCGGGGCGATTGCTACCTCATATTCCATCAGAACAGTTTCCTGGTCAGACCTTAGCTGTTGAGTTTTATCGAGAAGGGGGAGTGCGTGTGGTGGAGATCGGCTCACTGATGTTTGGAGGTGTTGATCCAAATACTGGGCAGGAATTCAAAGCGCCTCATGAGTTGGTACGACTGGCAATGCCGAGGCGGGTGTATACAAACAGTCACTACGACTATATTGCAGAAGTAGTGGCTCGGATTGTTGCAAGAAAAGAAAAGTTGACGGGATATTCAATTACACGTGAACCGAGGCTCTTACGTCACTTTACGTGCGACCTAGAGCCAGTTAAAAAAGTAAGTATGACAGTGTGATGCTCAAGGGTATTGGTTGAGCTCATAATAGCTGTTGAATCGATCAACAGTTGTCTGTATGAACTGTTTTTCAGTTCAAATGGGAGAAAGTTTGCAATAAACAAGTTGTTCAATTGGGAAGGCAGTTTTGTCGTCGCTTTGTCAACTTGTTCTCTTGCATTATGTTGTGAGATAGTGCAGAGTTTAGCCACTATTTGGCCGACTTATTGCGTACAGCATCTGAGGTGAATTGCTTCCCATATTGACATTTAATTGGGAACTTTCTATATTATAACGATTTATACAATTTGGAGGAATGTTTATTAGCAGTACGGTTATTTAATGGTTTGTTCCTGATCGAGCGGAAAGTTTGCTCAGGATATGTACAACGCGCTAAAGCGCAAATTTAACAGGCCCCTTAAACCGTTCTGTTTTGTAAACACGGTCCGGGGCCGGGTAGAAAGCCCGGTTTCGTATGTTCGAAAGATTGTATAGATGTCTCTTGGTCGTTATGGGATTGTCTGTCGTAATTTGTATGACAGTCTCAGCAGACGATAGCATCACAATTATCAAATCAACTGAATCTGAATTCCATTTTAAGGTGGCTATTGATCCGTACACATTAAGCTCAGTTGTGGACACGAACTCTGTTGAGTATAGATTCAAACCTGTACAATTTGCTATTCCGTTTGGTGCGACAGTTCGAGTTGAAAAGATTAGTTATAGTCGATCTGTGACAACTGCTTATAATCAAGCTCTCTCACCTGCACATTCTTATGAACTCTCAGGGCCGATTGAGGTAAGGGGGGTTCAACTTATGATGTTACGTTTGTATCCCGTGACATATAACAGCTGTTTTACTGAAGCTGAGGTTCATCTTCTCTTTTCGGGAGGTAGCTCAACAGCAGGGAATCGTGGTTCAACAATTATATCTGATACATTTTTGCGGAAGTTTGTTTCAAACTATGAGCAGGCCGAATCATTCTCAAAACAACGTACAGTTCAGAAAACTGTTCAAATAACAGGCCCGTTCAATTCTCAATCAAGCTGGGTCAAATTGGATGTAGGTCAAACAGGTCTTTATCGCGTTACGGGAGCAGACTTGGAAAATGCAGGAATTGTATTGACTTCACTGAGTATAGATGATATTCATCTCTTTTCCGGCGGGGGACTACGATTACCTGTTGACAACTCTGTCGCTCGACCTGAATTCAAAGAAGTGGCTATTCAGGTAGTTGATGATGGTGACAATGTTTTTGAAGCTAACGACTATTTTCTCTTTTTTGGAGAGGGTATTGACCGTTGGGTCTATTCCGCCAATCAGGCACCTCAGTTTTCAAATCATCCATATAGTAAGACTAATACGTATTGGGTAGGGATTGATGTGGGAACCCCTGTTCGTTGGACAACACGAGATGGGGGGCTTAGTGGAACAGAAGATACTGTAGTGCAGGATTTTAGTAAGCATGTTCGAGTTGAAGCCGATCAAATGCTGAGGAAGTTGAAGTCGGGCCGCACATTTGATTATTTTTCATGGTATTGGACAAATGAACCAGGTGTTGATTTCTTCGTTGGTTCACCCGGCCGAGTTATCGGTGATACTGCTCAAATATATCTTTCTGCTTTGACTTCAGATCCGACTGGTCCCGGTGATGCTGATGGATTTGTCAATGCGTACGTTAATGGAGTTGGTGCATTAAACAAAGCATGCAATCAGAAGTTTTGCACATATAAGACGACTTCACTTGTTGACGGACTTAATCAAGTCCATCTCGATATGTGGGGTTCGGGTTCTTCAGAGCCATATTTTGACTATCTTGAACTGGTATACAAGAGTTCTCTCCTTCCGATAGGTGGACAACTTGATTTTGCAGTAGGTTCTACTATTGCTCATGCACGGATTGATATTATAGACAACCTCGGGTCACAAATAGCCCTATTAGATATTTCCGATCCCTTGAGTCCGATAGAGCTAACGAATTTTGACCGAGGTAGTGGCACTATTAGTTTTTCTAGTCAGTTAAGCTCCGTTGGTCCGAATAGGTTTTTTCTCATTGATTTGTCGAAGCTATTGCGACCGATTGTAGTCAAGAAGGCTTTTCCGACTGATCTTTATACTGCAGATCAACAGACTGACTTAATTATAGTGGTCGCAGATAACTTGGCTTCTGCAATGGATGAATATATTGAATACAGGGAATCACAAGGCTACACCATAAAACTAGTCTCAGTTTCAGATATTATGGACAACTTTGCTTTTGGTTTGTATGACCCTACTGCAATTCGGGACTTTTTGAAGTATGCGTATGAAAACTACCCTGTGCCGTCACCGTCTGGTGTGTTATTTGTAGGTGACGGTACGTATGATTATTTAGATATTCTCGGAACAGGGATGCAGAACTTTGTCCCTCCTTATCTTCTTCAACCTGATGACCCAACTTCGGATGACAACTATGTCTTTTTTGGTGAGTATGGGATACTTGACGGTGATACTAGTTATACACTGACAGATCGCGGGTTCGATATGTATACTGGTCGATGGCCAGTTCGGTCGCGTTCTGAGATCAATACATTTGTTTCTAAAATCAAGAAATATGAATCAGCTTCTTCGTATGGACCGTGGAGGAACAGTATTACGTTAGTTGCTGATGATGAACATGGTCAGGCCAACAACGAAACGATTCATACAATACAAACGACTCAGTTGGACAAAGAACATATCCCCTCCTCATTTAATCGTAATCGTATTTATCTGTGGGACTACCCTTTTGTAAACCAATACAAACCTGCAGTCAATGATATAATTGTGCAGTCTATCAATACAGGGAAGTTGATTGTCAATTATGTCGGGCATGGTAATCCTGATGTTTGGGCACATGAGCGTGTCTTTACTCGGGATGGTGATTTACCACGTTTGAATAATTTTGACAAGCTACCGCTGTTCTTTGCTGCATCATGTGCAATTGGATTTTTCGATGATCCTCAAAGAGAGGGGATGGCTGAAGAACTCCTTACTCACCCAACAGGTGGGTGTATCGGAACTATCTCAGCGACTCGTCTCGTGTATTCTTCTGAAAATGCGGCTTTCAACAGACAAGTTTTTGATGTGCTTCTGACTCATCCAAATTTGAGTATAAGTGAGGCACTGTATCTCGGTAAACTCGAACGTCAATATCGTTTCGGTTCGATTCCGGTTCCTGTTGTCAATGACCGTACGTATGCATATTTCGGGGATCCGTTGCTCAAGTTAGGAATGCCTCGGTTAGAAGTTGAGTTTGGTGCAGTTCCGGATTCTTTGACAGCACTTTCTACAATTCATATAGACGGTAGAGTACGTTCCGCATCTGGCGCACTTTATACAGCAGATGGTACATTGTACATCAATGTCTTTGATACAGAACGGGAGAAGACCTATAGATTGGTCAATGATAATGGAACAATAACTCAGAGCGTTGACTACTCGGTGAATGGGCCTGCCGTCTATCGAGGAACAGCTTCTATTACAGCGGGTGAGTTTAGTTTTGATTTTATTACGCCACTTGATATCGGTTACGGTGGTTTAGGTGCTCGTATCACTACTTATGCTGAGTTTGACGGTATTGATGGGATAGGTTTGATCGACTCATTGGCGATATCTAGTCAGATTACTCCATCAACTGATTCAAGCGGACCAAAGATTCTCGTGAGTTTTCCCAGACAGACAGATTTTGTGTCGGGTGATCCTATTCTGCCTGGTAGTCAGTTGAAAGTTGAGCTTTCCGATTCTTCAGGTATTAATTTAACAGGCGGGCTTGGGCATGGAATTACCCTGATTGTTGATGGTCGGTCTGAAGATGTGATCAATTTGTCGCCTGCTTTTTCTTATGATCAAGATGATTTTACTTCGGGAGAATTGACGTATAATCTTGATAATATCAGTCCTGGTCAGCATAGTTTTAAGATAAAAGCATGGGATAATGCTAATAATTCTTCATCAATGACATTCTCAGCTCAAGTTCTTGCTTCTGAGGCTCCTGCAATTGTTGAATTATTGAACTATCCTAATCCGATGCAGGAAAGTACTCGTTTCTCTTTTCGACTAACCCAACCAGTGAGCCGTTTTACGCTAGAGATTTATACACTTTCAGGTCGGAAAATAAAGAGTTTTGTTATGAACCCCATGTCTCCGGGCTTTTTTGACGATATAATTTGGTATGGTGATGACTACGCGGGAGATCGTGTAGCGACAGGGGTGTATGTGTATAAAGCGGTTGCAACCCCCGAAACAGGTGGCGATGCAATCGAATCATTTGGAAAAGTAGTAGTTGTAAACTAATATCAGGAGAAATTCATGTCTTTAAGAAAACTCCCTTTGCTCTTAACTGTAATGCTTGTTTTAACAGGGTTTGCCGGTAGTGCTTATGCCGATATTTCCAGTGCGGCCGTTCTGTTTCTTAGAATTGCCCCGGGTGCTCGTGCCGCCGGAATGGGAGAAGCTTTTGTCGCAGTCGCTGATGATGCAACTGCAACTCACTGGAATGCCGCAGGTCTGGGAACGTACCCGCTAGCTGATTCATGGAAGGATACTTGGGTACCGAAAGCATATCGACCTCTTAAAGCAGTCGCGGCTTTGAAGACAGGACGCGGATCTGACTTTCAAGCTTACGAGCTTTGGGCAATAGCTCCGGGCGGACTTATTCGGTACGATAATCGCAGTTGGCACACTCAAGAGGTCTTTAGAACTCGCACAACTCAAACTGTTGGTCGGATTGTTTCGTCATACTTTAATGTAACCGATGAAGCAAAACTAGCTTCAATAGTTGCACGTGTTTCTGCTGCAAACAGTCCTATGACCCTCGAAGAGTTGAAAGCTCTGCGGGACTCTATCCTAAATGTTCTACCTGAAGATTATGACCAAAAGAGTGGGATGTCGGATAATTTTGATTCAGTCCTTACAGCATATCCTGCTTGTTTGGTAAACTGGGAAAAAATAGGGAAGGCGAAGAGACTTCTCGCTGATGGTCTTAAAGATGGGGCTCTTTCCAATACTGAAGCTGATCGGATTAGTTTTGCTATTGAGCGGGCGAGGAATAGATTCATCCCTGAAGATCTCTATCTTCCATATACTACTCTGCTCAATGGAGAACCAAACGCGATAGCGTCCAATGGCGCAAGGCTTTTAGTAGGCACCAATGAAGGATTGCTTGCATACAACGGTAAGAGTTGGAAACGGTACTCTACACGG
>JAJRUL010000104.1 GCA_024277795.1 Candidatus Zixiibacteriota bacterium | reverse complement strand
ATCCTTTTAAAATTAGGTATTTACGAAAATCGTCGTGGCGCTCCTCGCCTGAATGTCAAGTCAAAAACAACATAAGTTGTTGTTTTTTATGCTGTTTTCACTAAATTTAACTGAGTGCAAAATCCTAACCGGACACTACTGCTAACAACTGAATTATAAATACAAAAGGGAGGTAAAAAATGTCTATTTTTTTTATTGCTGAGATTGGAATCAATCACAATGGTGATATCGACATAGCAAAACAGCTTATTGACGTCGCTGTAATCGCTGGTGCTGATGCTGTTAAGTTTCAGAAACGCGATATAGATTTGGTTTATAAAAAAGATTATCTGGCATCCCATCGAGAGAGCCCTTGGGGAACGACTCAGCGTGAACAGAAAGAAGGTCTGGAATTTGGACTGGAGGAATATCAGGAGATTGATCGATATTGCAAAGAAAAGAAAATAGAGTGGTTCGCTTCGGCCTGGGATATTAATAGCCAAAAATTTCTTCGCCAGTTCGATTGCAATTACAACAAGGTTGCTTCTGCAATGCTGGTATATGACGATTTGCTTCACGAAATAGCCTCAGAGAGGAAACATACCTTTATTTCGACTGGCATGACATCTACAGACGAGATAGACAGGGCTGTGGAGATTTTTAAGAAAGCTGATTGCCCCTATGAGCTCATGCACTGTATCTCGACGTACCCGATGCCAGACGAAGACGCTAACCTGAATTGTATTCAGACTTTGCGTGATCGTTACAAGTGCGATGTTGGATATAGCGGCCATGAAGTTGGCTTGGCCATTTCTTACGCAGCTGCAGCACTTGGTGTTAGTTCGCTTGAACGTCATATCACTCTCAATCGGGCCATGTATGGGTCTGACCAACCTGCCTCAGTGGAACCTGCAGGACTTATGCAGTTGATTGGAGCTGTAAGAAAAATTGAAAAGGCGATGGGAGACGGCTTGTTGGGGATGACTGAAAAAGAAGTTCCGGTAGCTAATAACTTGCGAGCTCATATTCCCTGGGCGCGGGCATAGGGAATATGAAGATGACGGGACTTTAAGTCACATAGTATGAGCGGGATGAAAAGTTTATCTTCTTTTTGTTGATAATAATCAGAGATTGTTGTGATCGAACAATTAGATACGAATATGGAAATGGTTGCTGTTATCCCTGCACGGGGTGGCTCACGTGGGGTCCCTCGAAAAAATATCAAGCTTTTTTGTGGGAAACCTCTGATCGCGTGGTCTATAGAAGCCTTGCTTGGCAGCAAGAGTGTGTCCTCTGTATGGGTAAGTTCAGATGATGAAGAAATACTGCAGGTGGCACAAGATTATGGTGCACGTACGATTATTCGTCCTGCCGAAATTTCTGGAGATATGGCGACATCAGAGTCTGCCTGGTTGCATGCGCTTGAGTATATTCAAGATCAAGGTGTGTCAATAGAGCTGTTAGTTGCAGTCCAGGCAACCTCTCCAATTCGTGAATCTGATGATTTTGACAAAGCTATAAAGTATTTTTATGAAAATAGTTTGGACTCTCTGTTCTCGGCGACTTTGATTGAAGATCGCTTCGTCTGGGAAAAGAATGATACAAACGACTATGTCAGTGTGACATACGACTGGAGAATGAGAGCACGGAGACAGGATCTCAAGCAGCGTTACCTTGAGAACGGGTCGTTCTATATTTTAAAACCCGAACTGCTTGAGAAAACGAATAATCGTCTTGGCGGTAAAATTGGTGCTTTTTTGATGGACTCATACAAGCAGTTTCAAATCGACTCTGAAGAAGATTTCAAATTCTGTCAGTATATTATGCAGGGTTTTCTTGAGGGGGAAATATGAGCAGCTTTCTTGAACAACTGTATTCGCTCGCAGGAAAGACAGCGTTAGTTTTAGGTGCTTCACGCGGGATAGGCTTTTCTCTCGCAGAAGGATTACAACTTGCCGGGGCTGAGGTGTATGGCTTGTCAAGAAGCTCAAGTAGTGTACAAAAGTGTAACTTCAACTATGTGCGCTGTGACGTGACAAATGACTTTGAACTTCGATCTGTGATTGAGGGTATAAATGAAAAGTCAAAAAGCATAGCAAAAAGCATAGATATACTGGTGAACGCAGCTGGAATTACCGTACCCGATACCGATGAAGACATCGATATGCGGCTTGAATCATTTGAGAAGACCTTGGATGTCAATTTGCGTGCACCCTTTCATGCTATTTCCCTGGTCAGTGAATTTATGAAAGAAAGTGGAGGCGGGTCGATTATCAATGTGACCAGCATTGCTGCGGAAGCAGGTTTTCCCGGGAATCCTTCCTATGTGGCATCCAAGGGAGCCCTGAAGTTATTGACCAAAGCGTTTGCTGAAGACCTGGCGATACACAACATCAGAGTCAACAATCTCTCACCCGGATATATCCTCACAGATATGACAAGAAATAGTTATAAAGATGAGCATCTGCGCTCTTTACGCACACGCAACATGATGCTTAAAAGGTGGGGCACGACAGAAGATCTTGTCGGAGCTGTTATCTACCTGGCTGGTGACGGATCGTCCTATGTTACTGGTTCAGACCTCATGGTTGATGGTGGTTGGTCGGCGAAGGGGTTTGTTTAAGATTGTCGCGGGATGAAGTGTGTAGATGAGATGATCTACGTATTCTACTGTTTTGAAGTGAAATTGTTAACGTCACAATTTTGAATAAGGCGGGGAAGTGATGTTGCGTTACGGTAATAAAAAAATACTGGTAACAGGAGGGGCCGGGTTCATTGGCTCTCACCTCTGCGAGAGATTGCTTGATCTGGGGGAAGACATCCTCTGTGTTGATAATTTTTTTACCGGGACGAAGGACAATATTGCACATTTATTGACACATCCTCGTTTCGAATTGATGCGTCATGATGTGACTTTTCCGCTCTATGTTGAGGTTGATCAGATTTACAATCTGGCCTGTCCTGCATCACCCATTCACTATCAGTTTGATCCAGTTCAGACAACCAAGACAAGTGTGCATGGTGCAATAAATATGCTTGGTTTGGCCAAAAGGACAAAGGCAACTATCTTTCAGGCTTCAACCAGTGAAGTGTATGGTGACCCGGAGCAACATCCGCAAAAAGAAGATTACTGGGGTCATGTGAATCCGATTGGACCACGTTCCTGTTATGACGAGGGGAAACGTTGTGCCGAAACCCTTTTCTTTGATTATTACAGACAACATGATCTGCCGATTCGGGTGGCACGGATATTTAACACCTATGGTCCCAATATGCATCCTGCTGATGGGCGTGTTGTTTCCAATTTTATAGTTCAGGCATTGAAGGGTGACAATATTACGGTTTATGGCAAGGGAGATCAAACACGCTCTTTTTGCTATGTTGATGATCTTGTTGAAGGCTTTATCCGTTTAATGAATGCCCCCAACGAAGTAACCGGACCGATTAATCTTGGGAATCCCAGTGAATTTACCATTTTACAACTTGCTGAGTTGGTGATTTGTATGACCGGGTCTAGCTCCAGAGTTATTTACGAGCCGTTGCCACAAGATGATCCGGTTCGCCGTCAGCCAGACATTTCCTTAGCCAGGGAAACCTTGAACTGGCAACCAACTGTAACATTGGAAGAAGGCCTGCAAAAGACCATCGCGTATTTCAAAAAGATTCTTGAGCTTTAGAATTCAAAGATATTCAAGAGGATTTTAGATTCTTATGTTTAATGAAAAGTCGATATTGATTACAGGTGGTACTGGTTCCTTTGGTAAAAAATGTGTTGAAACCATCCTTTCACAGTATCCCAACGTTGAACGCCTTGTTGTATTCTCACGTGACGAACTTAAACAGTTTGAAATGGCTCAACAATTCCCGGCTGACAGATATCCTCAAATACGATACTTCATTGGTGATGTGCGTGATAAAGATCGCCTGGTCCGTGCCATGAAGGACATCGATATTGTTATTCATGCCGCTGCACTCAAGCAGGTCCCGGCTGCGGAATACAATCCTTTTGAATGTATCCAAACCAACATCATCGGAGCTCAGAATGTTATTGAGGCCTGTCTTGATTCTGATGTGAAAAAAGTGGTTGCGTTGAGTACTGATAAAGCAGCCGGGCCAATTAATCTGTATGGTGCCACAAAACTATGTTCGGACAAGTTGTTCGTTGCCGCCAACAATATGCGAGGTAAACAGGACATCAAATTCTCTGTTGTCCGTTACGGCAATGTTATGGGTAGTCGCGGTAGTGTGATCCCGTTCTTTCTGGAGCGGCGCCACCAGGGGGTGCTGCCAATTACCGATGAGCGGATGACACGTTTCAGTATTTCGCTCGAAGACGGTGTGACGTTGGTGCTTAAAGCTTTTGATATCATGTGGGGTGGGGAAGTATTCGTTCCCAAACTTCCGAGTTACCGTATTACAGATGTTGCCAAGGCGATTGCTCCGGAAGCTCGTCTCGAGATTGTCGGTATTCGTCCGGGCGAAAAGTTGCACGAAGAGATGATTACTGCAACAGATGCCATCAATACTCTCGAATTTGATGATTATTTTGTCATGCTTCCTTCAATTCAGTTTTGGAACGTTAAGGCATTTGCAGAACATTACTCTGGAGCAAGATGTGCCGATGGATTTTTTTACGATAGTGGAACTAATACCGAATGGTTGGCGGTTGAACAACTTCGGAAGTTGATAAGAGAACACATCGATCCTTCCTTTCGTGTATCGTAGATTGTTCAGCAGTTGATGATCCCATTATAGATCATGACTTTATCATGGTGATGATATGAATATTGCTATAATCCCTGCGCGTGGAGGTAGTAAGCGTATACCACGCAAAAACATTAAACAGTTTCATGGGAAGCCGATGATTTGTTGGTCGATTGATACAGCAAAAGCATCAGGACTGTTTGAACATATTATAGTGTCAACGGATGATCTTGAAATAGCGGACATTGCTAAAAATGTTGGGGCGGAAGTTCCGTTTACGCGGCCTGCTGAGCTGGCAAATGATAGCACACCTACCGTTCCGGTGGTGGCTCACGCTATTGATGCTTGCGCAGGGTTGGGCTGGGTAGCAGACCATGTCTGCTGTATTTATCCCTGCGCCCCATTTGCCAGAGTTGATGACATTAAAGCCGGACTAAGTATGTTAAAAGAAAAAGACGCGGACTATGTATATCCCGTAGTTGAATATACTCATCCTGTTCAGAGAGCGATGCTAAGGTCTGTTGAAGGGGGAATGAAATTTTTGTTTCCAGAGCATGAATTAGCCAGAACTCAAGATTTGCAAAAAACGTTTCATGACGCAGGCCAGTTTTACTGGGGGAAGAGTAATTCCTGGCAAGATATGAAGAAAATGCATTCGGGGGGACTTGGACTGATTATCCCTTCCTGGAGTACCGTAGATATTGATACTGAAGATGACTGGGACCGCGCAGAACTGATTTTTCATACCATGCGGGACAGATAGGTTTATAGGCCCTTGCGTCTAAGCACTGTTGGGATGTATCGATTCATATGGCAAAAATACTGATACTTGGTTCATATGGGCTGCTTGGAAGCCACCTGTCACCTTATTTGATAAAATGTGGACACGAGGTAAAACGTCAAGGTCGGAGTTCTTCTGCGCAAATATCTATTGATCCATCTGACTTGGGCAGTCTTCGTTTGTTGCTATTCGAAGAGCACTTTGATGTCATCATTAACCTGGTAGCCGCCACGAACGTTGATCAATGTGAACGAGATTTATCGTATGCTTATCATGCTAACGCTGGTGTCGTAGAAGTGTTGAGCGATGCAATTAGGCTTTGTTCGCACGACAAGACTCCGCATCTAATCCATATTTCCACTGATCAGGTGTATGATGGACCTGGCCCGCATGATGAAGAAACGGTTTCACCATGTAATGCTTATGCCCTCTCAAAACTTGCTGGTGAAATTGCAGCGAAGAGTATTGGTGCCACTATATTGCGGACTAACTTCGTTGGTAAAAGCCTTATACCTGAGCGGCCAGCGTTTAGTGATTGGTTGGTAGAGTCTATTTGTGCTCAAAAGCCAATAACCTTATTTGATGATGTGTTTTTTTGTCCGCTGCATACATCTGACCTCTGTTTATTTATAGAAAAAACTGTTCAATTGAAAACCTCAGGGACTTTCAATCTTGGATGTGTAGATGGCATCAGTAAGGCTCAGTTCGGAATTTCTCTTGCGGAGATTCTGACTTTGGACATGTCGAGCGTGCGTATAGGCCGGTCTACAGATAGCCCTTTGCGGGTCAAGCGGCCATTAGATATGCGGCTGAACATAGCTAGGTTTGAACATGAATTTGGAGTGAATGTTCCGGTCATGAAACGGACAATTGACCTTGTCGCACAGGAGTACTGCTATGAATAAAGGACAGCGTGAGTTGCAAATTGAAGGTAGGGTTATCGGAAGAGACTATCCAACGTATTTTATCGCAGATATTGCTGCCAACCACGATGGAGACCTTGAGCGAGCAAAAGATTTAATTTACATGGCAGCTGAAGCTGGTGCGGACGCAGCCAAATTTCAACACTTTACAGCAGAAACAATCGTTAGTGATCGTGGGTTTAAGAGCCTTGATGGGCAGCTGTCACATCAGGAGAGTTGGGAAAAGTCTGTATTTGAGACTTATAAAGATGCAAGTGTTAGTCTAGATTGGACAGAAACTTTAAGTGAAACATGTATTAAGGCTGGCATCCATTTTTTTACAACACCGTATGCATTGGATGTTGTTGATTACATGGATGCATTTGTCCCTGTTTATAAAATTGGTTCTGGAGATATTACCTGGCTTGAGATGATTGAAAGAGTAGCGCAGAAAAAAAAGCCATACATTATGGCGACCGGTGCATCTGCGCTGGATGAAGTTCATCGCGCGGTAAGTGTTGCTCTTGCCATCAATCCGATGCTTTGTTTGATGCAGTGTAATACAAATTACACTGCAAGTCTTGAAAATTTTAAGTACATTCAGTTGAATGTACTTAAAACCTATCAGGTTATGTATCCTGATTTAGTTTTGGGTCTGAGCGATCATACTTCTGGCCATGCAACGGTCCTTGGGGCCGTGACACTGGGTGCACGAATGATTGAAAAGCATTTTACCGATGACCAAAAACGAGTTGGCCCAGATCATGCTTTTTCTATGGACCCTACAACATGGAGGGAAATGGTTGATCGAACTCGAGAATTGGAAGCTGCGCTGGGGACTGGAGTGAAAAAAATTGAAAAAAATGAGTTAGAAACTGTCGTTCTGCAACGTCGATCATTGCGTTCTAGGAGGTTGTTGAAAAAAGGCCATCTTATTACACCGGGAGACTTTGCCCCTTTAAGACCGTGTCCAGCAGATGCAGCTCCTCTATTTGATATGCATAAAATTATTGGGATGGTATTGAGAAGAGATCTTGTGGAAGGTGATTACTTGAGGATAGGTGATATCGAATAGTGAATGTTTCTATAGTAATAACAACTTACAATTATTCCTCGTATTTGGAGGAGTGTATAGACTCTTGTTTGGAACAGGATTGTTTAGATTTAGAATATGAAGTGATTGTTGTTGACGATGGGAGTACAGACCGGACTCCAGAAATTTTAGAAAAACAAAAATATCATAAAGTAAGAATATATAGAATTGAAAATTGTGGAGTGGAGAAAGCTTCTAACTTTGGATTTGCGAAGGCACAGGGTGATTATATTGTAAGAGTTGATGCAGATGATAAACTTTGTTCAAATTATCTTCGAAGTATTTGGCCCCACGTAAATGATGAATTTGGCTTTTATTACCCAGACTATTTAGTAATAAATGCAGACGGGATTGCCATAGAGAAAATAATTCTTCCTGAATTCAGACCGGCAGAAATACGTGCACGTGGTGATTTTCTTGCTACAGGGACTCTTTACTCAGCGAAATTACTTGCGAAGCTGGGGGGATATTCAACAACTGTTAGGAATTGTGGTTTGGAAAACTATGAATTAATTTTGCGTCTTATTAAGTCAGGGATCGTTGGAAAGCATATCTCTGATTGTTTATTCAGCTATAGAAGGCATTCTCTAAATATATCAGAAACCAAAAAAGACCAGATTATCCGTAATGGACAAATAATGTTTAAACAAATGAACCTAGGGACTTATACCGCAAATGTATACCATCCTTATAAATTGAATGTGACTTCAAAATGAAGAAGGTACTGATAATAGCTGCGCATCCTGATGATGAAATCCTAGGTTGTGGTGGTTTTATTTCTAAATATTTACCTCGAGGAGTAAAGTTTAAAATTATCTTTATAGGAGAAGGGTCAACTTGTAGATTTAAAGATCCATCTTGTATTGAAAGTATTTCTGCTACTAAGCAACGTAATGAATCTGCCGAAAAATCTATGGCTATTATTGGAATAGAAGATTACGTATTTTACAATTTGCCATGCGGAAGGCTCGACCAGGTTCCAATTATTTCTATAAATAAAATAATAGAGGAAGAAATAAGAGAGTTTAGCCCAGATACGGTGTTTACTCATTCCCCTCATGATGTGAACAACGACCACAAAATAGTTTTTAATTCGACTCTTATGGCAACTCGACCTTGTGCAAAAGACAGCATTTCTCGGTTGTTTTCATACGAGGTGCTTTCTTCGAGCGAATGGTCGTTTGTAAATACATTTTCACCTAATTATTTTGAAGAGATATCTGGAAGGGAACTGACGTTGAAATGGCGGGCACTCGTAGCCTATGAATCAGAAGTTCGAAGTTTTCCATTTCCCAGATCGGAGGAAGGGATTAGGGCACTTGCTATGGTACGAGGGATGCAATCTGGGTTCGTGTATGCTGAAGCATTCCGTTTGATAAGGGCGTTGAATCGATGAGGATCGCTTGCGTAGGATACCGTGATTGGTCTTTAAATATATATGATCGCTTAGCGCAGTCCTTAAATCATGTTTTCCTGATATTCAGAACGAAGGAGCAGTATGATGAAGATGTCCTCAGAGATTTCTGCCCAGATTTAGTCCTTTATTATGGTTGGAGCTGGTATGTATCAGACCAGATACTTCAGGACTATAAATGTCTAATGTTACATCCTTCACCTCTTCCGAAGTATCGGGGTGGTAGTCCGATACAGAATCAAATAATTGCGGGTGAAAAAAAATCAAAAGTAT
>JAJRUL010000103.1 GCA_024277795.1 Candidatus Zixiibacteriota bacterium | reverse complement strand
GCTCGAATTATATGCGGATGAGTTGCCCCGAGAAGAATGTAGGTAACATCGGGATGATTTTTGATAACAGACGGTAACGCCATCAACACATTCTCAATGCCTTTATTGGGTGAAAGAAGCCCGAAAGTAAGAAGAACTTTCTTCCCTTCCACACCAAACTTATCTTTGTAGAAGTTTGGATCAATGAAAGGCATATCCGGAATGCCGTGATGGATGAAGGTTATTTTCTCCTCCGGAACGTGATAAATCTCTTTGAGGAAATCGCAAGCTTTTTGGCTCATTACAATCAGTCTGTCGGACAGGTCGATTAGCTTGCACATGACCTCACGATGTTCAGAAGCGGGATCTTTCAACACCGTATGCAGTGTTGTCACGATCGGCATCCGAAGTTCTCCGAGAAGTTTCAAAAGATGGCTACCGGCCGGTCCGCCGAAGATACCGTATTCATGCTGTACGCAGACAATATCAGCCTGGCTTATATTGAGAAACTCCGATGCTACGCTGTAATCGGCAAGTTTATTCTGATTAACTACAAATCGTACTTTCCCGGGGTATGCATATCCCTCAGGTTTGTCATTCATGGCCACTGCCCAGCAGTTAATGTCGGGTGCTTCTGATGAAAGGGCTTCAACAAGATCAGTAGTGAATGTCGCAATGCCGCACAGACGGGGCAAATAGTTGCCGATTACGGCAACAGAGCTGATTCCTTCATAGTGCCTAACGATAGATTTCATGCTTACTTCTCACTTCTGTATTGTTTCATCTTTTATGAGACAGTTCCTAACTTCAGGGATGAGAACATACTCCACTCCGCTTTTTTGACTGTTATCATGCTTCCGTCCAAAGTTTTACTGTCTGGTTCCGTGATCGCCCTAGATACCTGGTTATCAAAAGACGTTTCTACAAAACAAAAGCTAAAGGTATCACCATCGCTTGATTTTTCACCAATACTTATCTTGTCAACTTTGCCATACCTTTCGAGTGCTTTGCGAAGTTGATATTCCATTGTTTTTGGTGATGCGTTACCAACGTATATATTCATAAGTTTCTCCATTCATAGTAATAGTATTTTACATCTCGAAAAATAATTTTCATTTCATGCTTCAAACACAAGGAATAATTGCGGCTCAACAGACTGGAATACAATAGCTATTGATTCCATATCTGACCGTGTTCAATTTCAATGCGCGTTTGCATAGGTCAAGTTCATCTGAGAGCAGGATCGGCAGGAATGCCATCGCGTTTTTAATTGGTTTTGTGCTAAAGTGAGCAGTGTGTGCCTCCTCGTCCGACCATTTTATGAGAAGTGTAAACTCAGTCGAGTCGCATCCATTCTCGATCAACTCACATGAAATACAGCCGTCCACGTATCGTGTCAAACCTGTCAAGTCCCGCAAGCGTCTACGGAGTTCGTCGGTCTTCTCCGGCAGACCATGCATACTTGCAATAACGCCAAAATCACTCGTTCTTTTTATTAGCATAATATTTCCCCTGCTTTCCCGTATACAATCAGTTATTCCATGGACTATAATAACGCGAGCGGTATCTTGCTCGAGCTGTTTGTCTGTTGTGTGCGGCTAACGCACCGGCCAGGAAGCCCGGGATTAGCCCCAATGTGATCCATGCAATTATTATCATGTTTCATTCCCATATTCATCTTCTATTTGCAGCAGTTTTCCATCCAATTCCCTGCTCGATTGCTCCAATACGAATCCCAATGGAACTTTGTAGGCACACCTCAGCACCGAAGTCACCTGATTGACAATTTGACAAGGATTGAATTGTCAGTGCAAGGCTTTAAAATTGACCAATCCAGGGATGTTTGGCCTAAGTCTTTATACGACAGAAACCTTAAAACGCCCACGTTTAAATTCAAGCTTCGGAAAACAAGATATGAGATCGTTTATCAGGTAAAAGGAAATGTCTGTGCCAGAAACACTTCGATATGCTGGCGACCATATCAATAGCTGAAAGCAAAAAAAGGAGATGGCCCCTAAGGCCATTCTCCTTTAAGAATCAAGCCTGTGACAGAGTTGTCACCGGTTTCATTATACAGCCATTAGTATATGTTACGGGAACGGTTGCCACTACTGCGGTTGCCGTTTTCGGTTCGTGGTTTCGCTTCATTGACATTCAACGCACGTCCATTCAGATCTTGGCCGTTAAGACCGCTGATAGCAGCCTTAGCCTCATCTTGACCAGACATCTCGACAAATGCGAAACCTTTTGGCTTACCGCTGTCCCTGTCAGAAATGACCTTGACACTTGTGACTTCACCAAAACCTTCGAAGGCCTGGCGTAAATGATCTTCTGTCGTATCATACGACATATTACCGATGTAGATATTCATTCTACACTCCTTTTATTGTTTATCTCGAAGAGCACTGTTTTTCCTGACAAATAGGGACTTCAAGATAAATAGATATTGCGCAAAATTGCGCGATCAATTCGAGATTAAACTATAACGGGGTGTTGTGGTTTATTACAAAACAACGATAAGGGTAGTACTCAAATCAATACTAACTATTTAATATATCGGATCATTTGACAAAAACCTACGATTATTATTGCCTGCATCAATCTTATTTTCGTTGTTTCTCGCTCATCTGTTTCGAAGTGTTCACAGCAGGATGTGAGTCTTTGTCCGATTTGTGCCGAATTTTTGCGATATTGAATTCAAAAACAGCCTACTATAAGGGGAAGCTTACGATTACCAAATTTGAGACTGCAAAAAAAGAAGATATT
>JAJRUL010000102.1 GCA_024277795.1 Candidatus Zixiibacteriota bacterium | reverse complement strand
GATTGGAACCCTGCCAAAGGTAGCAACAGGGATGACCTGTTTAAGTATAGCGCCTATCTGTTCTTCTTCTATCTCCAGCAAATCAGCACAAACTATATTCCGGCTATTTGGAATGCCTCAACAACCCCAGATCCTTTGCAAGGCATTGAGGCGGGTCTGCAGTCTGCTGGAGGCACAAATCTGGCTGAACGTTGGCCAGAGTTCGCCTTGAGAAACTGGAACACCGCACCTTTTGACCAATATCGACAGTCAGATAATATCCAGGTGAAAGCATATGAAGACAGTCTCGATGTAAAGCTAAACGGACTCAGTGAGGAATACCTCGAGATAAATGGCTCTGCAGTGGATTATTTGACCGCCCAGTACACTCACTTTTACTTTGTGGATGATGATGTCAGTTATGTGTCATTTATCAATGGCGAAAAGTACGATGTATCGCAAGCCGTCTCTACCGACGGGGTGAGCTATTACAAACCCGTTGATCTGGCGCCTGAGCAAACAAGAGGTCTAAACGTACAGATGCTGTATAAGATCGCCGGACAGGACTGGGTTCATAGAGATATAACCGACGAAGCCACAGTGATTTTCTGTCGTGACCAATTAGCCGGGCGCCTTGAAGAAATGGTAATCATTATATCAAACAGCGATATTATTGAGCGCAATATTCCGATTGAGCCCATAGGCGAGCTTCCCTTGTTGTACTTTTCAAACGTCGGCTGTTGGAAATGGCGGGGCGAAGTGAAAGGTGTTGAGGACAATTGTGGTGTGACGACGCTGACTGCTAATGTCGATTGGACGAGACAACTCCTCCCTATCGTGGCTTCGCCACCCGGCCCATTGGATGAATATGCGATGTTGTCGACAGCTGTCCCGTTTGCTTCCGCGGCGGGGACATTTTCCTGGAACGTTACCGGTGTCTGTGGTGATTGTACACTAAGTGGAGACAAGACATGGCCCGTTTCGGGCTTTACTGGCAACCTCCTTATGCTCTATCCGGGAGCTTTCGGAGGGGCATACTACCGCGGCATAGACCTTGGCGGCCTCTCACCCGGACCTTTCGCCACTGCCAGCGAACACTGGGTTTGCCCTGATGACGTATTCGACGACCCACAAACATTCATCAGTGTAGACGCCGACACTGAGGCCCCAGACAATAAACTGCATCTCTCCGCCGATGGTAAGAGAATCACCGGCACCTATGACAACGGTTTTGGGACTACGACAACTGTTAACCTGACAGCTGTTCGCGAGTGAGCCCCTGCTGAATTCACCCGATTTGTTGGCCAACACCTAGCCCCATTCAAAAGTCCGGTAGGGCAAGAGCCCTGTGGTCTTTTTGATCGATTTCCGTAACTAATGACAGCTAAGCAACTTACGCTTCAACATCAAGCATTGCAATACGTTATGTATCCCACCTAGTTCGGTTTAGTATGGTCTGGTACTGCCACTTTTGTATCTCGATGGGCACAGATTGGGCACAAAGCCAAACAATTCTTCTTGATATTCCTCGGAATTGATGTGCATGCTCATTAGGCCGGTAAACACAGCCAATGTTTATTATGGCATCTGTCATTAATCTTGGATGGGAACACGAGGCGCTTATGGCTACCGGATTGATGGCACAGACAAGATAACGTATAACCACTACGATAGCTACCCCAATGTACTTGGGGAAAGAATCATCAGTTATGCCTGCCGAATGGGGTTAGAAAGGATGAGCGACGTAGCTCGGACTATTGTTCTGGTGAATGGAAACGAAACTGTCGAGAAAGAGTTGATCGAGCGATACAAGTCATATGCTAATCTCAAAGTTGCTGATGGTAGATATGATAGCTGGTATTGCCTGTTAAGAAATACACAGAGTGATCTCTCCCCGTATCATAAAGATTTAGAACATATGATAGATTCGCAGGAGTTTTTGGCAGATAGTCTATTCTGTGAATGGGCGTATATCATAAACCTTGATAGCGAGAACATTGAAGTTTACAGAGGATTCAACAAGGACCCAAAGGAATCCGGTCGCTACGCTGGCTTACAAATTGACAGGTCCGGTGGTTATTATGGTGTAAAGCTCATTAGCCAGATTTCGTTGCCACATCTCGTGGAAGAGCCTATTCCACTAATCACCAGTTTATTGAATGACTACATCGCAAAGGAGAATCAGTAGTTCACCGGGTTCGACATATTGGTCAGAAGATATGTCCGGGGCTTAAGTTCATGACCTGCACCTTGTCGAGTTATCCTGCTAGTTGTCCCTGTTCTGGGAGCCAATATCTATAACTTTTGTTTTCCATTTTCGCTGATGGTAACTCGCGGAGTTTATGGCTACCGCATCAATGGCGAAGACAAAGTAACGTATAATCATGTCGATAGCTATCCTGATATGCTCGGCGCGAGGATTTTGAACTATGTAAGTCAGTTTGATTACGAGGAAATGCTAGTGGTCGCCGAGCGAATCAAACTGGTAAACAAGGATGATATCGCTGAGAAAGAGTTGGTGGGGCGCTATATGTTCTATGCAGATCTTGATGTATCAGATTGTGTTTTCGACAGATGGTATTGTCTCTTGCGAAATACACAAGGGAGTCTTGATCTGTATCACAAAAACTTGGAGCACATGATTGATGCGAGTGTGTTCTTAGCCGACAGTTTCTACTGTAGATGGGCGTATATCATAAATCTTGATGAAAAGAATCTCGAAATCTACAGAGGTTCAAACAGCGACCCGAATGCGGCAGGGCGCTATGCTAAACTGCAGAAGGAAGATTCAAACGGTTACCACGGCGTCAAGCTTATCAGTGTGTTTCCATTATCGGGAGTGAAGCAAAGATTCATCCATCCGATAATTCAGTTCTTGAACGCTTATACAAAACTGGGGAGTGAAGCAGAGTGACTAGAGCTGATAGCCCTTTGGCAGTACGGTCTAAAAATCTAGTCGAGTCAAGATATCTCAATTCGTACTATCAATTAAACAATTTCAAGACGCAAAATTGAAACCAATAAGATTTATTGCAAAGATTGTATAAAAGGCCTAAGAAAAATCCCTGATGCAAGTATTGACCTCATAGTGACAGACCCGCCCTATATGATTAGCCAACGCAATCAGAATATCAGAATTGCAGGCAAGAAAGATATAAGACAGGATTTTGGAGTTTGGGATCATTTCGATTCTGAAGCCGAGTATTTTGAGTTTACTGAAAACTGGTTCAAAGAGTGTTGCCGGATTTTGAAACCGAAGGGCTGGATATACATCTTCTTTGACAGACAAAAAGTAGGGTTTTTCGATTTAATTCTTGCCAAGAAATACAATATCAAATCTAAATCAATCTTCGCTTGGCTAAAGTCCAATCCCTGTCCCTCGATTAGAAAGGCAAACTGGTTATCAGCATCAGAGTTTGTCTGGATTGGATGTAAACAAAAGGGCAGGATAAAGAATTATCTCAGCCACAAAGAAATGTACAACTACATGATAACTCCAAATAAAGCCGCGTACGGCGAGACTACTCACCCAACTGAAAAACCAAGAGCTGTCATTGAAAGATTCGTTCAAGCCAGCTCAAATGTTGGCGAACTTGTCCTTGATCCGTTTGTGGGTTCTGGAACTACTGCTGTCGTGTGCAAAAGTCTGAATCGAAGGTATATCGGATTTGAGTCAGATCGCCGATATTACAGAATTGCTCTTGGCAGAGTTGCCAAAACCAAAACAGAGGTTCTGTTGTAGTATTACGATAACTGAATTTGCGAAAGAAGCCCAGGACGAGCTTTGAACCAATTATGCTACACTATAAGCCCACTTTCAACTGTACTCAACAACGAGTATTTGCTGGATCAATTCGGGTCGGTCAGCTTGTGTTCATGAATCAGGTGCGACTTCAGCTAGCAAGAGTATTCGGGAACTAGGATTTAGAGTCTATCGAATGAATCCAATTCATCCATCTAAGGATGTCCTCGGGTAAGTCTGATGTCAGGCATAGTCCACCCTATCTTATGGGTGAACTTGTAGATTCATCGAACTTCATTGAGCGACCATTGAAGTCTATGGTGGTGTGGTACAACCACTTAGGGTGTTGGCGCAAAAGTTCAATAAATCGAAACCAGGATTGCCGATAGTATCAACATGAGTTATCATAACTCCTTATACTTGACAAGGGAAAAAAGAAACGAAGCATTTTCTTTGTCAATAACAGTGCTCACCAGAACGAGTCTGGCGAAAACATTGAGGATATGAAATGGCCTTTGACGATCAACTCCAAAAGTATTTCGAGCACCAAGCAAAGTATGAAGAGTTTCGTACACTTTACCCAGTTATGAATTTCATAAATGAATGTCACTACACAAATCACGGATTCTATACCACTGTAACTGAGCGTGTCGGTAAATGTCTGAGTGAGACATTGCAAAAATCAAAAATAAAATGGCATGGTCCATTGGTGCGATATCAAAAGGCACGCCCAAAGTCAGTTTCGGGAATCGTCAGGAAGCTCTTTGCAGGTTGTGTTGGCTCTTTGAACCCCAGTAACACAGAAGAGCTGTTGTCTGGCACAAACGAAACTCTTTTAAGTAAGGTTTACCTTGATATTAAGGATGTAGTCGCAGGTAGAATTGTAGGGGCTTTTCAGGACGACATACCGAAGCTTGTACGTCTCGCGAAACACCAGCTCTACTTGCACGACTTTGAGATTGACGACGAATCCAACGATAAGGACTACTATGCAAACCCGCAGGATGGGTATCAAGGGTATCATTTTCATGTTCAGTTTCCTGCCCTACGACATGATCCAGTTACTCCTACTCCAAGAGTCCTCGAAATACAGGTGCATACGCTTGTCTCCAACGCATGGTCGGAGCTTACCCTGTAATGCTCCCCTTTAGTCAAGCTACTTCTAAGAGAGTATCTTTTTTTAAGTTCCAGCTTCTTTCAACCTTGTTCGGTGATTTGTAT
>JAJRUL010000101.1 GCA_024277795.1 Candidatus Zixiibacteriota bacterium | reverse complement strand
AGTGAGAAGGTA
Organism: Candidatus Zixiibacteriota bacterium; assembly: GCA_024277795.1. GTDB lineage: Bacteria > Zixibacteria > MSB-5A5 > GN15 > FEB-12 > JAJRUL01. Next base: position 12,845 of record JAJRUL010000101.1, on the reverse strand, counting down.
TATCCTTCAATCTCAGTTGGCCGTACAATCGGCTGTCCAGCACTCATAGACCCTTGAGCCGATGTTGTATCAGATCCAGTGTTGGCCTTCCCCTTTCGATCCAATGGTTTGATCTCAGTGAATCTTGCCATCCAGACATAATCAGGGACATTTCTGCCGAGATCTTCAAGAATCCTTACCCATGATGAACGATGTGAATCAAGACGTTCAACTGCAGACATTCTCGCTGAAATCTTTTGTTTCACATCTATAAGCGCATCGACAAGCTTTATGTCTTTTCTAAGCAGATTGGCACGGTGACGTGCCTTCTGGATATTATCATCGAGCTTGCTAATCTGGTCCATCTGATAGAACGAAACAGTTGCCAACATCATCAGTACACCGACAACACCTGCAACCGTGTACAAGCCAGTCTTACCGAAGGATAGGCTGATTCCTTTCTTGAGGTATTCCTTAGGGAGTAGATTTATTTCTATCATAAGAGCGTTACCTCGCCTTCCGCATTGCCAGACCGATTGAGACAGCAAGAATTGGCGCTATCTTTTCCGGCTGTAGATATTGAAAAAGCTCAGGGTCGTAGTCAATTTTGCGAAGCGGATTTGCGATCTCTAAAGGTACATTGAGCTTGGCTTGTAACAATTCCGGTAAGTAAGGCGTTAAAGCACCACCTCCAGAAAGCACCATCCAATCAATCGCATCTAACTTCGATTGAGATTGAAAGTAGGTAAAAGCCATCTCCAACCCGGCGATCAATTCATCCGCGGCAGAAAGTATTGTTGCCTTGAGCATATCCTGATCTATAGAATCATTCATTTCGCCTTTGATTGCCTTACTCGTCAGTTCAGGGTTCAGACGAAATTCCTTTTGTACTGCGTCGTAAATGTCACGTGTCCCTGATGAAACGTCGCGGGTCGCATAATATGAACCATCGACGAGATAGGTCACGTTGGATACGTCATAACCGACATTAACTAGTGCTGTGATCTTCGTAGGATCGACTTCATAGTTTCCTTCATATGAGTTGTAGATGGCCAGAGCATCGTCATCAACAACAACGGGACGTAGACCACAGTCTTCAACAAGTTCTAACTGTGTTTTCAGGAATTCTTTTCGAGCCGCTACCATAAGGACATCCATCTTGTTGACATCATCGTCAACATCAATGATATGATAGTCCAATGAGACATCATCGACATCGAACGGTGCTCTCTGTTCTGTTTCAAAGAGAATCGCCTGTTCGGCTTCAGTCCCTGTCTTCTTATCAAGTGTAAAGCGATCTGTGATCACTCCATGACCGGATAAAGAAATAACAACATCCTTAATCTGTGGATCGGTCTGATCAATCAGAGACTGGATGTTAAAAATCACTGCTTCACGATCACGAATCTCATCGTTCACAATCGCTTCATGGGGCAATTCCCTAATACCAATAGCGGCAACTGTATGACCGTTTTTGGTATGGTCAAGTTTGACTAACTTGATTGAACTGGCCCCAATGTCCAATCCTACTGTACTTTTGCTCTGGCGAGAAAACATCATATTAATTCTCTTCGGTTAAACGTCCCGGTAGCTCAGGTCTTTCCGTTCTATTTACATATCTCATATATCGACGCGACAGTCTTGGATTTAACCCTGAAAATGAAATAATCTGTCAGTTCCTGTCAGTAAATCGCAAAACTGTAGCTACTTATGTCTCACTATGTATCGGAAGCAGATGCCTGTGGCTTAACCTAAAATGAACAGTGCCGGAAGTTGTTGAATAACAACAAAAAAGCCCCCTTGCTAACAAGAGGGCTAAGACGTTTCGCTAAAGATTTTTAATAAACATAGTTCCCTGTGGTCTTGATTCGACCAGTGGAACTCAATACATTGAGAATCTGAATACCAACTGTTGAATTTGTCACAGCCATAGTAACAATATTCCCACCACCTGTAAAACGGGCTGATCCATCCGGCATAAAAATCACGACATCACCAGTATTATCAGTATCAAGATAGGCGAATTCTCCGGGGAGAGTATCAACAGCAACAACAGAATCAGCTGCGGAAAATAGAAATACTGCAGGTGAATCAGTATCTTTGAAAAGAGTTATTATCTTACCCTGAGAGTCGAAGAAGACGCCATGTGCTGTTTTCTCAGAAACTGCTTTTGAGCGTGCCAAACGAAGGGTCGAGATTATGTTCTTGTTAGCATTTCGAAAATGCATTCTTTCGAAGGTTTTCTGAAATCTGGGTACGGCCATACTTGCAACAATCCCTACAAGAACTACCGTTGTCATTAATTCGACAAGCGTAAAACCGCGTTTTGATCTCAATCTGTCAAACATCACTCATTGACTCCTATCATGTATAAGTGAATTAGACTTTGTGCCAATACACATTTTGAATATCTAAATCACTATTTTCTGCTCTTTGTCGACTAACAGAGCAGAAACCATGCCTTCTCAGAAAAATAGCACAACTTCTGTTGATTTATTGTAAGCGCTTGCCCGGCTTAATAATACTGACGACTATCAACAACCATATTGAAATTAGGGAACTGAATGTAGCAATTTACCATTAAGTAAGTATAGGATTGTGCCTATACTAATGGGACACAATCAATTTGCTGTTGACAAAAACGATATCCGGGATACCTTTAAGACTGTACAAAGGTCCCACCAAAAAAGTCGGCATAGTTCGACTGCCCAACGAAAGGAAGATACATGCGCTTCGGCTTATCAATGTCGTATTCCCTTACCCGGCCTGTCTTAGCTGTAACCGCCATTTTACTTGCAACGACATGTTTTAGTTCAACTGTATTCGCATACGAGGTACCTGATGGACTCTCTCCTACGCCAGTAGTTATTCAGAAAGCTATTGATGTTATACCTCAAGGAGCCATCAGTTTTCTTAAGCAACGTGATTCTAAGACTGCCAGAATCTGGGTATTCTTCACCGACAAAGGTGTTAGAACTATGTCAGAGTTTCAAGCAAGTGCTGCTTCTATCACACTAAGCGAAAAAGTTAAAGCACGTCGTGCAAAAGTCGGAATCACGGGTCCTGTTTTTGCAGACCTTCCTGTCAGGAAGTCATATGTAGAGCAGATAGTCAATCTCGGAGGGACACTTCGTAGAGAATCAAAATATTTGAATGCCGCCAGTTTTGATCTTCCTCATGAGACACTCAATCAGGTAGCATCTCTCCCTTTTGTTGCGCGACTCCAACCAGTGTCTCGTCACGTTGGCCCACTTCCACAGGTAGAAATTTCACGTGTTAGCGATCTGGATCTTAGGACAGCTGATCCTTCTGCGTTAGACTATGGATTGGCTCTCGATCAACTACAACAGATAAATGTTCCCGCTGCACACGAACTTGGTTATAACGGTGCGGGTGTTACATTCGCTATTTTTGATACAGGTTACCGGGAGGCTCATGATGCCTTCGCTCAACATTATGCAGACGGACGGGTTTTGGCTGAGTGGGATTTTGTTTTTGGTGATGGGAACACATCAAATGAAATTGGAGATAACAGTGGGCAGTGGGATCACGGTACCTATATCTGGTCAACCGCAGGTGGTCTTAAGCCAGGCGTAACGTATGGCCCAGCTTATGGAGCTAATTTCCTTCTGGCAAAAACCGAAGATATCAGATCGGAAACACCCGCTGAAGAAGATAACTGGGTTGCGGCCGTTGAATGGGCTGACAGTCTTGGAGCTGATGTAATTACTTCATCTTTGACCTATTCCGACTGGTACAACTATGGATGGTATGTGGGAGATTCAGCCGCTATTTCAATCGCAGCAAATACTGCTACTGCACTCGGAATCGTGGTGTGTAATGCCATGGGTAATTCAGGTCCTGCTTCAGGAACTCTTTTCCCTCCTGCTGATGCGTTTGAAATACTCTCCTGTGGTGCAGTTGATGTGAACGGTTCATTAGCAAGTTTTTCATCACGTGGCCCAACAGCAGATGGACGGATAAAGCCTGAGGTTTGTGCGCAGGGAGTCGCAACATATTGTGCTACGACAACCTCAGATGGAAGCTACAGTACGGTAAGCGGAACATCCCTCTCCACACCTCTGATTGCAGGTGTCGTGTGTCAGTTGATTCAGGCACGTCCAACCTTTACACCACAAATGATCCGACTGGCACTAATGGAAACAGCTTCCAGAGCATCAACTCCTGACAACGCTTATGGGTGGGGTATTATTGATGCAGTCGCCGCAATCGGTTGGGGATCAAATTTCACAGCAGATATTACTTCGGGTGATTCCCCTATTACTGTTCAGTTTACTGACCAATCAACGCTCTCTACGTCCTCATGGGATTGGGATTTTGGCGATGGTGGAACATCAACAATCCAGAACCCAACTCATACGTATACTAACCCTGGCGTGTACGACGTATCCCTTACCATTAATACGACATACGGACCAATTACAAGTAATAAGCCAGCATACATAATGTTGTTTGGGGATACTATTACTTACCGTTCTGATTCAGTTTATGCAGGTGATGATGCTGTTATCTCTGTTGAACTGACGAATTCGCAAGAACTCAATCGTATTATTATTCCGTTTGAATACGACGGAAACTTTTTATCCTATGACAGCACCACTCTTGGTAGTCGAACAAGTTATTTTGAAGGTTTGAATCCTCTTATCTTTTCACCCGGAATAAACAGATTTACCTTTGAATTAATTGCTGATCAAGGTGGAGGGGCACCAAATCTTCCACCGGGTTCAGGCGAAGTTCTTAAGATTTTCTTCTCTACAGACCTAACTGCTTTCGGTTCTGAAGTAGATAATGTTGACAGCACAAATAGCTCTCACACATTGTCAGTCACTTCACCTTACCTAACATATAATCCTGTATTCCATGCAGGGTCAATAAACACACGGTTTGTAATTCGGGGAGATGCCAATGGAGACCTAGACATTAATGTTGCTGATATTACAGCAATGGTTGGATGGCTCTTCAGAGGCTTTGATACGATCGTATCTTTACAAGCAGGTGATGCAACCAGTGACTTCGTTCTCAATGTAAATGACTTGAATTATCTGGTAGACTATCTCTTCCGAAATGGCCCGCCCCCTGCCACACCATAGAATTGTTTTCGCAAATGAAAAAAGGCCGGTGAAGATACGGCCTTTTTTCTATCAATAGTGTTATTCGATCAGATTACAAACTTACCGTTTCGATAGATAACTTTGCCATCTGCAGTTATTTCTGAGTTCCGTTTCAAATCACAAACCATATCCCAATGAATACTGCTCTTGTTTTTCCCGCCTGCTTCAGGTATCGAAGCACCAACAGCAAGATGACATGTACCGCCGATTTTTTCATCAAATAGGATGTTACGTGAGAATCTCTTGATATCGTAATTCGTCCCGATTGCAATTTCTCCTACCAGTCGAGATGATTTATCAGTATTAAGCATAGTTGTTAAGAATTCCTCATTCTTAACTGCTCTTTCATTGACAACTCTCCCCTTTTTAAATTCAAGTCGAACATCTTCGACTTCTCTCCCCATATAAATTGCAGGATAGCTGAAACGAATCTTTCCCTCTGCAGAATTCTCAATGGGACTTGTGAAGATCTCACCATCGGGAAAGTTTTCTGTACCCGCACAATTGATCCACTTCCTGCCCTTAACTGTCATTCGTAAGTCCGTATCAGCTGATTGAATATGAAGCTTATTTGTACGATTGAGTATCTTTACCAATCGCTGTTGTTCTTTGTATACTTTTTTCCAATGTTTCACAGGGTCGGAAGCGTTAAGATGTCCTGCTCCATACACGAAATCCTCATAATCCGCTAGTGATAAATCAGCCTCTTGAGCATCAGCATGAGTCGGAAACTGCGTTCCCACCCAGCTCAATGAACCATCACCCATACGAGCAAACATCCGAGCCATCTGACTGCGTTGATATCGTCTCACTTTTGCTTGGCGTTTAGGATCTATGCCTGATAAATGACGAGTATTTTCAGAACCCCATATAACTAAGAGTGCATCCATTTTATTGACTTCGGTTTTAGTTACAGGAGAAACAAACCGCATCTGTTCATCTGTTGCATATTTGAGAAACGATTCCTCTGTCTGTTCAACTGTCACTGCAGTATATGGATGTCCGCCAACTTTGAGCACCTCTTCATATGAGGCCTTAATCAATGGCAATGTCGCTACACTTCCCCGTATTTTTACAAGTTGTCCTTTTTTCACTTTCAGGGAATAATTTACAAGTAGCTTTGCAAGCTTTGTAATACGTGAATCCATCTATTATCTCCTAGTAAAAGTATCCAACACATTTTAAAAAACTGTATACCAGTCTTTACATTTTTTCCAGTAGCTTCGGTAATTCGTGCAGGCCTGTCACAAAAGCTGTCGGCTCAGCACCAAGTAATTCATCCTTACCACCATAAGGTGGTTCAACTGCTATTACCGACATAGGCACAGCTTTAGCCGCCATAACATCGTTGATAGTATCACCAATCATAACCGTTTGATCTGCAGTACAATTCATACGCTCCAAAACGAGTCGCATGATCTCAGGATCAGGTTTGACATGAGTAACCTCATCCCCACCAGCATATACATCAAAGTATTGCTCCCAACCGAATTTTTTAATCACACCTTCTATGTGTTGTCTTATTTTTGTCGAAGCGATTGCCATACTATATCCAGCAGACTTTAGATATGACAATACTTCCTCTACTGCTGGCAAAATCACGGTAGATGCAACTACAGCAGTCTTGGCCTTCACTTGAAAATGCTTGTAGAGTTGATCTATCGGTTTATCCGAAAAGTGTGGATACATAGTTGACAATGGAAAACCGATAAACGGCCTTATCACCTCTGCTGGTTGTTCAGGTTCTCCCATCTGCTGTAAAGAGTAATTAACTGATTCAATAACGCCGTCTGAAGAATCGATAAGCGTACCATCAAGATCGAAGATCACTGTTGTAATTGAACTCAAAAGAGGTAGTCTACCTTTCCGATCAAAGAGGAGAGTGGTACTTGATAAACATCATCAATCAGTCCCATTCGCAATGTCGCAACTAACATATTGTAATTCCCCACCTGCGTCAACTCCAAGTCCCCCGGAATCGGAATACGGCCATCTGCGACACCTAATAGCGGAACATTATTTGCAATAATGGTCCCATCTACAACTTCAATAGTCTCTGTAGGGAGTCCTATTACATAACCGCAAACATCTTTCTTTGATTTGTCAGTAAACTGGACTATCTCAAATCTATCAGGGATTTTGTAAATAATCGGCTTTTCAAGCAATGAAAGGTGAACACGCCAAGAAAGAGAGCTTGCTTTGAGCAGATCGCCTCGTTTGAAAACAGGTGCAAGATCGTTATTCTCCATTACAAAGATATGGGGGGCATTATATATCGCAAAATTGAGTGGAGCAAGTGGCCAAACTATTTGGATGATAATACCAATGATAACATAGTAAGCAAATTTTCTAATTGTTACTCGAGGTACTTTTCTGTGAGAATTCTTCTGCCTCTTTGTTACTGTATTATTTAAGTCAAAAACTGCGAAAAGATAGAAGATACTGGGCAATCCATATAATCCAATCTTTGCTATAAAAGGTAGTTCCATAAATAACCCAGCAACAAAGAGAACCGAAGCAACCATCATAATGAGAAAAACAAAGATACCAAAAAGATATTCTCTTGCATATATGTGCCCTAAACCGGGAACTAACAGGTGCAAAAACATAGTTGAAAGTCTCAAATTTAATATCCGTTTTCTCATCATTAACCTATTCCTGTTCAAACGACGAACAATTTGATAAATGTACTCTATTGGCTCTGCCATCCAAACCGATAAACGGAAACAAGTTGTATAAAATCACTCTGTTGAGGTGATTATGTATACGGCAAGAAAGTTGCATCGGCTTTTTACATAAGTAGATATGTAAAAATGTCGAAGACAAGCGGTCATTTGACTTAATGTTTAGGAATTATATCTAATAGGGAACAGTTATTATCTTATAACCGTATAAGATGCATATAGATAGTTGCAGGACTCGATTTTGTCTCTTACTTGACAAGACCTTATCCACAACTACATTATAGAATAGAGTATTCAACCTGCTATGGAGGCACACATATTATGATGCGATATACAGTCCAGCTTTTTGGAATCACCGTTTTTGCCGTTGCTTTGATCTGGATGGTCAGTACCGGTGAAGCCTATGACAATAGAGAAGGTGCTAAACCTGTTCTCTGGGCTGATACTGTACATATGCAAATAGACGGTTCCAACACCACATCTCATCAGGAAGAAGTCCGTGAGACCCGCAGGAAACGTGATTCGTTTCTCCGTGATGTAAAGAGCCTCTCTACTACTGCGTTCAATATCCGTAATCAGTATATGGAAGAAGTCGATACTGAAGAAATTATCAAGGCTGGGATTCGTGGAATGCTCAAAGACCTTGATCGCTATTCCGTTCTGATGGAACGAAAAAGCTATGAATCCTTGATGGAGTCGACTCATGGCAAGTATGAAGGTTTGGGCATGCAAATTGATGCCCGTGATGATAGAATCATTATAGTCACTCCTATTGAAGGCACGCCTGCATATCGCAAGGGATTGCGCGCTGGTGATGTTATCTGGGAAATTGAAAACAAACCAACTAAGGGAATGACTGCGGCTGAAGCTTCAAAGTTGATGAGAGGCAAAGCGGGTACATCAATTCACCTGAAGATAAAACGCTCACATCTTTCCGAACTGATAGATTTTGAGATTGAACGCGCTGTGATAGAATTGAAATCTGTCAACTATTCAGGAATAGTGCCAGGTACAGAGTATGGCTATGTTCGCTTATCCAGATTTGCCGAAGAGACCAGCCATGAATTACGTGAAGCTATCAGCAAACTCAACGAGAAGAATATCAAGGGACTCATATTTGACCTCAGATCAAACGGTGGGGGTTTGCTTGATCAAGCAAAAGAAACATCGGAGCTATTCCTTGAACAAGGTCGTGAAATAGTCTATACCCGTGGAAGATATGAAAGTACAGAACGACATTACCGTTCAGATCGTCCACCACTCTTTAAGGACAAGCCTTTGATCATCTTGGTTGATGAAGGTACTGCATCCGCATCTGAAATCGTTGCCGGATCTATTCAGGACTGGGATAGAGGTCTGATCCTTGGAACCACAACCTATGGTAAGGGTCTTGTTCAACAGATATTCCCAATATCGAATGACGGAAATCTACAGCTCAAACTAACTACTGCCAAATATTATGTCCCTTCAGGTCGGTGTATACAAAAGCCTGAAACACAGAGTAAACGGGGTTCCAATCATCCTGTTGTAGCAGACAGCAGTACTACTGATAGTATGTCAGTTGCAGAAAAACAGGTTTTCTATACCAACGGTGGCCGTGTAGTCTATGGTGGCGGTGGTATTGTTCCCGATATTGAGGTTGAACGAGAAACATGGAAACCTATAGAAATCAATCTATGGCGTAAGTCCTTGTTCTTTGATTTTGCGGTCGAATTGGTCTCTGAACACCCTGATATCAAACCGAACTTTGAAGTAACTGATGATATCATTGAAGACTTCAAGGCGTTTGTTAAAGAAAAAGATTTTGACTACACGTCTTCACTTGAAGCTTCCTTGAATCGTTTGCAAGAGACTATTGATGAAGAAGAGCAGGCCGATCTTTTTGCATCAACTCTCGATAGCTTGAGAGTGCTTGTTGATCAAGAGAAAGCACGAGATTTTGAGCGATCAACTGAATATATCAGAAAAACAATCAAGCGTGAAGTCGTTTCGGCAATTGCAGGTCAACGTGGCGTCTATGATGAAATAGTTCTTCGCACCGACCCCGCTATTCTCAAAGCGGTAGAGATCATGTCAGCCAACGGTGAGTATTCAAAGCTTATATCGAAAGGCAGAACAAAATCCGGCGGGTGAAATAAATAATACAGTACAAAAAAAGGACGCTATTACGGCGTCCTTTTTTTGTCTTTTTTTATGTATAGAGCAAAGAATAATCTATTGAGTCGTATCGACTGACCACGCGGAGTTGGATGAATCAATACTTCCAGGCTCAAAGTAAGTCAATAGCCAAAGATTATCTTCATAGACAAAAGAGAGATTGATCGGGCGGTCATGGTTCGATGTCGTGTCCATGATATAGCAACTTGCCAATGCTTGATCATTTGTATAAACGAATTCACAATCACCGAGACGGTCGAAAACAAAGCCGCTATCATTATTGAGACAGAACTTAATAAGGGAGTCTGAGTTCTGCTCATGAGTTAACAGCCGAGTTGACAGAAGGGAATCCAACTTACCTCTATCTTGTGCTTTGATAGCCTCCTGCAATTCAAAGACTTGCTTTTTCAATAGAGGAATATGTGTCCTGTCAGGTTTATCATCAGAACAACTGGCCAGTACAATTGACATTGACAGAAGCAGTACGGAAAAATAAGTTTGTATAGATATTCTCACTTCAGTTACCTCATCCGCATACTATCAAACTGATATTGGCCATTACCTTCTCTGGTAAGTACTCCGCTATCTGTAAGCTTTTTCAATGTGTGAGTTGCTACAAGATTCCAGAACCAATAACGGTAGCCAAAATCGACCTTTTCATGTCCATACTTCCCTGCCAGTTCACGTAACTGAAAGTAATAGTCTGCTATCAATGAATCAGTTCCGTGTGTAAGAGAAGCACGAACAGCACCAAGAACAGTAAGAGTATCCATCATAAAACTTGTCGGTTCAAATTCTCGAGTAGCTGTCCATCGCAGGTTGTTTTTCGATGTCGTCGGCTTCAAGAAATCAGCAGGACAGTTAATATCGGGTTGCTGATCACCGAAGAGGATTCGACAGCTGACATCTCCATAGGTAAGATAGAAGAAATGATTTCCATTCACAACAGGTCCACCCTGAACAGCATACATATAGTATGGTATTCTTGCATTACAAATATCAGTTCCATCATATATGAGCAGAGGGGCGGATCGTGTAATAAACTTTTGTCCTAAATCCCACCAAAGTGCTATTGCGCCAACAACAGGGTATCTCTTATAAAGAACAGTACCGCCATTAAGAAACGCATTCGGGTCTTTGTGGACTTTCCCTACTGAAATAAGCCTTTGCAATTCTTTGCTGTATGCATCCATCCTGCCAGCAAATATCGTTGATAAAGAATCGGCTAAATCAACTGCGAGTTTCTTAGCTTCATCTGCTTCTTTGGCAAGAATAATTGGAAAACGAATACGATAAGTCCCATCAGAGAGTTTCATACAACCGAGTTTGCACATCTGTTCAAAAGTACTCACAACAAAATCTTCATCACATTGAGCCAGTTCAGCTATTTCTGCAACAGTCTTTCCTTCAGATAACAACAGCATAGCTATTCGACTGAACTCAGAATCGAAAAACGGATGTTCACCTACTCTTGGCGGAAGTGTTATCTGCTCCTGCAAATAAGGTATCATTTCATCAGGTACAGTGAAATTCAAAAAGAAAGGCTGTTCAAAAGCTAATCGTTGAGCAGTAATCAAATCAAGAGTATCTACGACATCATAAATTCTGAGTTTCATGGTCGCTTTGCCATAATTACCGGGGATAGAAATATTCGGATGAACAGTCGTTACCTCACCCGGGTTGAGAATGTAGTGGGTCAGAGTTCGACGATTTGGTTGAAGGTATGATTCCTCAAATTGAATCTCTATTTCAATCGTGAGAAACTTTGTCAGATCAGTATTGTTGCTCAGCTCACAATCTGCGGTTCTACTTCCCCATCGCAATGATTCAAAACCAACCTCTCCAACTCTGAGATCAGGTTGTTGGGCCATTGAAAATGAGATGAGAAGAATGAATGCAACAACGACAAACAGGGATAATTTCATTGTCAAAACTCCATTTGTTTAGCGGCAAGTTGACCACAAGCGGCATCTATATCTTGTCCACGGCTTTTTCTTACAGTCACCGCGGCCACATGGGGGTTTATTTCACGGGCAAACCAATCGATCTGCTCATCACTAGGTCTTTTCCACGGTAGACCAGCAACGGGATTATATCCTATTATATTTATTTTACATGGAATCCCTCTGACCAATCTAGCCAACTGCTTAACATCTGCTACCTGATCATTGAAGTCCTTAAAGAGAATATATTCAAACATGATCTTCGAATCAGTTTTTTCTGCATAATATCTGATTGCTTCCATTAGAGGTTTCAACGCAAACGTACGCGCCACAGGCATAATTCGCTCTCGCTTAGCCTGTGTGGCGGCATGCAGTGAAACAGCAAGTTGACATTTTACTCCTGAATCAGCAAGCCTGCGTATCTTTGGAGTTACACCAGAAGTCGAAACAGTTACCTTTCTTGGAGCAATGCACATACCTTGCTGGTCAGTCATCAAGGAAATGGCATCGACTACATTTGAGTAATTGTTCAGAGGTTCCCCCATCCCCATCATAACGATATTCGTATATGCATCATCCCCAAACTGCTTGTTGAGGAAGAGCAATTGTCCTACTATTTCACCGACTGTCAAATCTCGATTCAAACCGAGCTTCCCTGTCGCACAAAACTTGCATGCAAGAGCACAGCCTGATTGGACGGAAATACAAAGAGTCCGTCTCCCCCCATCAGGAATGAGTACAGTTTCAATCGGAGCTTTTCCAGACAATTCAAAAAGCCACTTACGAGTACCATCAGTCGATTTTGCTGTATGTACAGGTGACGGTACGGAAAACTCATACCTTTCACCTAGCTGTTTACGGATTTCCTTCGATAAATCGGTCATCTCTTCGAAGTCAAATTGCCTCATTCGATAAGCCCAACCAAAGAGTTGTCTACCTTTGTATGGTTT
>JAJRUL010000100.1 GCA_024277795.1 Candidatus Zixiibacteriota bacterium | reverse complement strand
CCGTCAGGTGCAATGAAAGAGCACGTTGTCACACCCTCACCTGAAGAGACCTGCCGTACATTGGAGCCGTCGCTATTCATTCTGAAAATAGCATCACATTCCATGCTGTCTCGTGTTGATTAGAAAATCAACTCATTACCATCGAACGAGAAATAAGCTTCAGCATTTTGCCCGCCAAAAGTAAGCTGGCGAACATTAATAAGATGTACCTCTCCTTTGAAAACAGTTGCCAGCATAGTAGAGTCTGCGCTGGTAGCATCAGTTTGTTTATCTACTTTCTTGACGCAACCAACTTGCAGTAGCAATAAGAGTAGAATCAAAGTCACTTTCTTCAATTGTTTCTCCAATCTTATATTTCTTGTAGCAGTCTGGGCTGCTATGATGTTATTTCAAGGAAACAATTAATGCCTATTGACAGGAAAACGCAATGAGAATAGTAACAACTGTATTGCTGATATTAATGATTTTTGCCTCTTCAATAGTAAAGTCAGAGGAACCAGTCGATGTTCTTGAAAAAGCCCTAAACGAAGTTCGGTTTTCCAGGGCAGATCTTGGTTATCAACCGAAGGGATACTGGAATCGTTTCCCATTGGATATCCCACACCGTTTGACCTCATTTGATGATCTCTTTGCAGAACCGCTTAAACTGATCGACTATGCGACAGTTATGGCTAATACAGTTGAGCTATATCTCGATCCGAGCTATGCTGATTCAGTCGATGACGGTCTCTATAAACTGGTGTATAATCTTGGAATTGACAAGAAACCGGGTGGTTTCAGGTCATACTCGGCGAATCTGATCCCTGCTCCTGAAGGTGATAACCCGATTAAGCAGGCCATAGAACAGCTCTATGCGCTTGACGGGAAGCAGATTTCATTTCACACCTTTGGGGCTGAGTCATCACTTTCCGAATTAGACAAAGCGATAGAAGATATAGCTCTGCTACCTGATTCTGTCCAGACCATTGTTGCTAAACTATTGGTCAATCTTGCTGATGCGATTCGATGGCGGAATGTTGCTTTTCGTAATTGTGACCGTGATGATATGGAGAAAGCATTTGCGATTCGTGACCTTGCAAGTACTCAGTCTGATGGGATGATCTATTATCCTGAGCTTGATGACCTTGCAGGGACAATTGATTGGCCTTCACTTCATTACTCAGCACTTAAGGTTGTAGCAACAGCAGAAACCGCAGAGAAGCAACTTCGCCCGTTTTCCAAGAGGATCCCCGATGAGTTAAGTATCGAGATTCCAACTCCATTCGGGCGGATAGTTCTACTTTCACCAGTCTATAAGCGTGATCGACAACGACCAGTATTGATCCCGGAGGTGCGTGCCAAACGATCAGGCTATTATCACATGGATGCGACGAATACTCTGCTTATTCTCGATTTTGGCCGTAACACGATCTACAATGGAACCCCTGGAGCGACATCATCACTATTCAATCCTGTTTCTGTCTGTATAGATTTGGGGGGGGATGATTACTATGGCTACAAGTGTGAATCATACCCACCAACAACAGGAGTCGGTTTGCTTGGTGTTGGGCTTGTTCTTGATTCTGAAGGGGATGACCATTACAACGGGTCGACTTTTGCTCAGGGTGCGGGTCTGTTCGGAGTGGGGGTACTATTGGATCGATCCGGCGATGATAAATATAAAGCGAGTCTTTCGGCTCAGGGATGTGGCTACTTTGGCATCGGCCTTTGTTTTGACGGCACAGGTGATGATAAGTATTACATTCATGGCAATGGGCAGGGGCTTGGCGGAGTTGGTGGAGGGGTGGGAGTATGTGCATCGTTTAGCGGTAAAGATAAATATACAGCAGAACCGTTCTCAGAAGTCTTTGATCGAGGTGACTACCACAGTAAAAACACAATCAATGGCAATGAAGCGCAAGGTGTCGGATTTGGACGACGGGGGGATGGGTCTGATGGACATTCGTGGGCAGGAGGGCTTGGGGCAATCATTGATATTCATGGTAACGACCATTATTACTCAGGGAACTGGTCACTTGGTACTGCCTATTGGTTTTCAACTGGGATTGCTGTCGATCGTAACGGTGATGACATCTATGAGTCTTGTTACTTTACACAAGGGTCAGGTGCACATTTCTGCAATGGGATATTGCTGGATGAAAGCGGGGATGATCGTCATGTCCTATTTGAAACCGCAGGTGCAGCCCTTGGCTTTGGATGGGATTATACCAATGCTTTTTTGATAAATATCGGTGGTGATGATCTCTATAGTGCAAAGATGATCTCAATGGGTTTAGCACAGATTCGGTCAAACGCATTCTTGATCGATATCGGAGGGGACGACACATATAAACTCGGAAGGGGGACCCCCGGGCTTGGTGAAGCGACCTATCGAAAAGGCTTCGGCAAGCCGGGTAAACTTACCCCATACTACAGTTATGCCAAATCTTTTGGTGGATTCATTGATATTGGCGGAAAAGATCGCTACGAGCGGTTTGATGAAAAGTCAACCGTTACCGATAGCATTTTCGTCAACAACACAATCTGGCTTCAGCCTCTTCGTAGTGACTCGACCTTTGGTCATAATAATTATGGTGTCGGTATTGATATCGAAGAGGGCGATATACCAGAGCTGAGCAAGTGGAAGTGAGGGGTGGGATAATGAAAGACGATATTCTGACTTACAGGGAAATGTGTGACAGAGAAAATGTTCAGACGTTACAGCGTGGTATGAACTATAGACTAAATCCAACACATAGTGTTGTCTTGATGTCACGAAGATCAAATGCTCCATATCAGGATGAAATACTTGAGGATGGAATTACGATTGTGTATGAGGGGCATGACATCGCTAAGACTCAGGAGTCTGTTGATCCTAAATCGTTGGATCAACTAGCTCATACAAAGACAGGAAAGCCGACACAGAATCAAAAATTTGTTGAAGCTGTAAAGAGATATTATGATGGTGAAAAGCCAGAGATAGTAAAAGTCTATGAGAAACTATTCCCCGGAATATGGTCCTACCGAGGAGCATTTGTTTTGGTAGCCTTTAAATATGTACGGTCAGGGGGTAGAAAAGTCTTCAAATTTAATCTTCAGTTAACAGCAGACCAATCCAGCGAAGAATCCATGATACTGCTAAAACCTCGGAATCGAATAATTCCGACAAGTGTCAAGTTGGATGTCTGGAAACGCGATGGTGGGAAATGTGTGATGTGTGGTGCAACCGATGAGCTACATTTTGATCATGATAT
>JAJRUL010000099.1 GCA_024277795.1 Candidatus Zixiibacteriota bacterium | reverse complement strand
CATCATGAAGCGTATCCAGCGGCAAGAAACCGAAACCAGGCTGATCAACCGGAAGCTGTTGGATTCCGGCGTCAGCCACACGAAGAGGATATGACCATGACCATTACTATTCAAAGCAACACCGACACCATATTAGAGTTGCCCGGTCTGGCGGGGTTGATACAACAAGCAATGGGCAACCTGAGAATGCTTGTTACAGTGCTACATCCGGAAGAGTTTGTATCAATGACCTGTCGTCACCTTCCTCATTTTTAAGCGATGACAGTGATGGCGGATTGTTCATTGCTGATATTGGTTACCCTGATTCAATGATCAGTTTTTATGTCGGTATAGATCCTGTTCGTTTGAATGGTGTCGTCTATGACGGGTATGTTGGCCCGTTAGTCCCCTCAGGAAATCCATATTGGGTGGTAGGTAATGTGCATATCCCAGTAAATCGAACACTATATGTTGACAATGGATCAATTACATACTTTGAACCGTCAACGTCGATTAAAGCAGACGGGATATTTGATGTCCGAAGTGGGCAGGTTGGAGTATGTTTCAAGCAGTTCGGAAATATCGTACCGGGGTGAAGGTTAAAGGTGATATAAAAATGTACAACGGTGGGGGAATGAGGTTGTATTGAAGAAACATAACTCGCTTTTGAAAGATTGTTGAAATCGTTATTTTCTCTATATATGGAAAAATATGGAAAAGGGTCGATGTTTGCACATCGACCCTTCATAATGCAATGTAGAAATCAGTCAGTAGTTATTTGATTTTCACCTCTACTTGTCTAGGTTTTACCTCGTCCCGTTTCTCCAATTCGATAGTCAAAATCCCATTGCTGTATTCCGCTTGGATGTTATCTGTACGGACTGCTTCGGGTAGAGTAAACTGACGTTCGAATTTACCGGTAATAATCTCCTGCCTGACTACTTGCTCTTTCTCTGATTCCATTCGAGCTTCGCGGTTTCCTTTTACACTCAACAGTTTGTCAGTAACTGTCACTTGAATATCGTCTTTCTTCATTCCAGGAACTTCAAATGAGAAAATCAGCTTATCCTCAGAATCAGTTATGTTTGTCTTCGGAATGAATGAGTCACTTCTTCGATCGACAATCGAAGGCAGAGTGAAGAAGTCCTCGAAAATAGGGTCGAGCCAACGATTGCCAGTTCTGTCTGATCTAACAGTTAGGTTTGTCATTTTAACAACCTCCTTCGATTATAGGTTAACGACTTTTGTTGTCTACAAGAAATCCTATATCAAAATGCGTGCCAATTTGTGTAAGTCTATATTTTCCAAATAGATTTGAGAGGTTCATATTTGTTTACCTATAAAAACTGTCATAATGGCACTATTGCATGTCAAATAGGCGGCATATGGCTGCCTTAATGGCATAGATATTGCCATATTGGCTGTTTAGTATGGGTTTCTTGCAGTAGTATCTTGAGGGTTGTTTATAACCTGTTGTTGAACTATAAGATAGGAAATATGGCACACAATATGTTTATATATGCAGGGAGAAAGAATGGAGGATAATTACAATGATGGATAAATTTACACAAAAATCAATAGAGGCGATCAATCAAGCTCAACAGATGGCGACTGCCAATGGGAATCCAGAGATCACGGTAGAGCATGTTCTGTTGTCACTATTAAATCAGGATGAAGGTTTAGTCCCCAAGCTGGTTAGGAAAATCGGTTCTGATGTTGACGTGATTGTTGGTGAACTTGAAAAGTATATTGAGTCTCTCCCAAAACAACAAGGCGGGCAGACATATGCATCGAACAAATTACAGCAAGTTTTTCAGAAAGCTGAAGCAGAAGCATCAAAATTCAAAGATGAATATGTTTCGGTTGAGCATCTTCTTCTTAGTATTGTAGATACAAAGTGTGAAGCACAGAGGATTCTGTCATCTCATGGGATTAACAAAAATCATGCGCTCAAGGCTTTGCAAGCGATACGAGGGAACAACAAAGTTATTGATGATGACCCTGAATCAAAATATGAGGTTCTTGAACGGTATTCACGTGACTTGACTAAAATGGCTAGAGAGGGGAAACTGGATCCGGTTATAGGCAGAGATGATGAGATTCGACGTATTATTAAAATTCTATCACGAAGAACAAAGAACAACCCGGTTTTGATCGGAGAGCCAGGGACAGGAAAGACAGCAGTTGTTGAAGGTTTGGCACAGAAGATTGCAATAGGTGAGGTCCCCGTAACTTTACAGGATCGTAAACTTGTTGCTCTCGATATTGGTGCTTTGATCGCAGGTTCAAAGTATCGTGGTGAATTTGAAGAGCGTTTGAAACTTGTACTGAAGGAAGTAGAAGAATCGGACGGTAATATAGTGCTCTTTATTGATGAGATGCACACTCTTGTCGGAGCAGGTGCTGTTGGAGGTTCACTTGATGCTTCGAATATGCTCAAGCCAGCTTTGGCACGAGGTGAGATTCGTTTTATTGGTGCGACAACCTTTGATGAATTCAGGCAACATATTGAAAAAGATGCCGCGCTCGAGCGTCGTTTTGCTCCAGTTACAATCGACCCTCCTACTGTGGAAGCGACCATTTCAATTTTACGAGGGCTTCGTGAACGGTATGAAAACTTTCATGGGATCAAGATTTCCGATGATGCTATTGTGTCAGCGGCAAAGCTTTCCGATCGATATGTGTCGGATAGATTTCTTCCAGACAAAGCAATCGATCTGATCGATGAAGCGGCCGCTGAACTGAGGATCTCTATTGATTCTGTTCCAGAGGAATTAGATTCTATAGAAAAGAGAATCCGACAACTGGAGATCGAAAAGGAAGGGATAAAGCGTGAAAAGGATGCGAAGAAGAGACTGAAGCCAGTTGAAGAGGAGCTTTCCACGTTGTATGGCCGTCGGGATGATATAAGAATCCAATGGAAGAAAGAGAAATCGACTGTAGACGCAATTCGTCAGACCAAAGTTGAGATTGAACAGCTCAATCAAAAAGCTTCAGATTGTGAGCGAAGAGGTGATTACGAAACTGCAGCCAGAATAAAATATGGCGATATTGTTGAGGCGGAGAAGAAACTTGAACTGCATACTAATGCTCTTATCTCGATTCAACAAGATCGACAACTCCTCAAAGAAGAAGTAACATCTGATGAGATTGCCGAAGTGATAACACGATGGACGCATATTCCATTGAACTATTTAACCGAGTCGGAATCTGAAAAACTCTTAAAACTGGAAGAGAACCTGCATAAGAGATTGGTTGGTCAAGATGAAGCGGTCACAGCAGTAAGTAATGCGGTTAGACAATCAAGGGCGGGGTTGGCACACCCTGACAGACCGATCGGATCATTCATCTTTCTAGGACCGACAGGAGTCGGAAAAACAGAGTTGGCTAAAGCTCTGGCTGAACTACTCTATGGAACAGAGGAAGCAATTGTTCGGATAGATATGTCTGAGTATATGGAGAAGCATTCGGTTTCACGACTTGTTGGTGCACCTCCCGGTTATGTCGGATATGATGAAGGTGGGCAGTTGACAGAAAAGGTGAGAAGGAAACCGTATTCCGTTGTTCTGCTCGATGAAATAGAAAAGGCACACCCTGATGTTATCAATATCCTGTTGCAAGTTCTTGATGATGGCAGATTGACTGACAACAAAGGACGAACAATATCGTTTAAGAACAGCATATTGATAATGACTTCCAATGTTGCAGCATCATATATACAAGAGAGATCAGCACAGATAGATGAGTCCAACAGGCAAGCAATTTATGATGAGATGAAGAAACATGTTCTCAATGTGTTACTGCAAACAATGAGACCGGAGTTTCTTAATCGAGTTGATGAGACGATAGTATTTTCATCACTTACAAAAAAAGAAGTAAAGAAAATTGTCACCTTACAACTGTCACAGTTTGAACAACTGCTGTCAGAAAAAGAGATGTTGTTGAATATAACTGACGAGGCTGTTGATTATATCGCAGAGCGAAGTTATGACCAGACATTCGGTGCTCGCCCTATTAAGAGATTCATCAACAGAGCAGTCAGTCAGCATTTATCGAAGTTGATAATTGCCGGTGAACTGAAACCGCATGATACGTTGATAGTACGTGTTGACGAAGGTTCAGACTCCCTTTGTTTCAAGGTAGAGGAACACCTTGAAGAAGCACCTGCTGAGGAATTGTCAGTTGCATAAGGCATATACGAAAATAAGTCGCAGTAACTGATATTGTGAGGTTATCTATTATTATTGTCTCGGTTGAGAGTTGGCTCAAAGATTACTACTGCCAGCACTTAGCCGAGACAACTATTTTTGAGTTTCTAATCTATTGATGTTTAGATAGTTATGCAGAAACAGCCCTGTTTCTGTATTTTTGTCATAATACTTGGAACTATATTTGACAAGAAGTGGTTTCAGTAGTTAATTAACTAGCAAGTACTAGCTCGCTTGGAGAGAATATGAAACGAGAAGAACAAAAAGGCAACAGTCGACAGCAGGAAATCCTGAAAGAGACAATGTATCTCATACGTAAGGGCGGGTTGCAGGCAGTAACAATGAAGAAGGTAGCAGATAGAGTAGGGATCAAAGAAGCCTCGGCATACCGATATTTCCCTGATAAGACGCAATTGCTTATTGGTATTATAGGCGGGATCAAGAAAATTCTCTTGAAACAGTTATATAAGCTACAAGCCTCTGATGAAGCACCCACAATAAAACTGCAAAAGATAGTCACTCATCATATTCAAACAGTTTTGAAACTCAATGGACTACCTATTGTTTTTATGGCAGAAGTAGCCTCTAGTAAGAAGCTCGACCTGACCAAGCACATCAAGCAGATTCTCGATGAGTATCGACAGATCATTGAAGATCTTATTATCGAAATAAATCCCGATATTGAGCAGCCTGCTCTTGTTGAATATTCAACTGTTCTTATCGGGATGTCTGCGTCATTAGCGATACAAGTTCGCGTAGGGACTAAAGTTGATTTGAAGCAGACAGCATTTGAAACAGTGTTGCCTTTGGTGATCGACGGCATTGCAAACAATACAAAAAAGAAGAATAGAAAAAAACAAACAAAATATAAAGGGAAAAAGAGATGTTCTCAAAAACGATTGTAGTAATAGCTTCCGCAGTTTTGTTGCTTGCATTTTCAAGTGATGTGAAAGCTGAACAAGTTTCACTTAAGAGCAAGCCTGCACCCGAACAACTCACTCTTCCTGAGAATGTTCGAACAGTTTTAGTGAGCGAGATGGTTACTATTTCAAAACTTATGGGTATACTTCTTGAAAATCTTGTTCAGGGGAATATTGAGAATTCAGCGAGTATTGCGATAGATATTCGTAATTCGAATCTGAAGAAGAGTTTTGATGCTACCGAGATCAAGAAAATACTTGGTCTGTTGCCCAAAGGCTTCATCAAGCTCGATCAGAAATTTCACGGTGATGCAAATAAGTTAGCTGAAGCTGTGAAGTTGAAAGATTTTCAGAAAGCATTCAATCTTTATTCTGAAATGACTCAGGGATGTTTGAATTGCCATTCTACCTATTCAAATAAAAGATTTTCAAATCTAAGGCCAGAATAAAAATATATGGAATATGATGTCAGACAGATAGGTGCTATATGCTAATACGAACAATGTTTACTCTTCTTTTATTTTTCAGTGTAGCGGTTGGACTGCACAGTCAGGTTACTCTGTCTATGGAAGAGGCTTTGGAGTTATCTCTGACGACCAACCCGAATTTGCTGGCCGCCAGTGCTCGTACAAAAGCGGCACAAGCATCGGTTCGTCAAGCAACAGGGAATTTTCTCCCCGCATTGTATTTGAATGCAGGTTACACGAAATATCAGGAACCAAACATAATAACGCCAATACATGAAGTTGGAGTTTTTCCTGCCTTGGATGATGAAATCTATAACGCTAACTTGAGTCTTTCTCTGCCTATTTTTGATGGAGGAAGGCGTTGGTCAATTCGTAAGATAGCAAAATCATCAGAGCGTGAAAATCGTGCGAATAAACAATTAGTTAAGCAGACACTCCTCCAACAGGTCTCAGAAATCTATCTTTTGGCAAAGCAGGTTCAAGAGCAAGCTCTTTTGATAGGCAAACGCCTTGAATCATTGCATCAACGGTACAATGATCTGTTGGCTATGGAAACAGAAGGCAGGGTACAGCAAGGAGATGTTGCTTTGGTTGCTTCGACTTTGGCTTCAGCTCAGGCAGATTCAATTGCGGTTGTTGTATCACAGAGACAAATAGCATTACGACTAGGTCTATTAGTCGGAAAGTCAGTTCCAGTAGTGCCATTAGTATCTTCTCTCAACATTGATATCGAAAGAGAAAGCACAAAAGACAGTCTATTTACTGATATAACAGGCCCTGCCTTATTGAGTGCAAAAGCCCGACAGGAAAAAACAGAAGCAGTAGCATCAGTTGCTAAGCGAAGTTTGTGGCCGGAAGTGTCAGTTTTTGGTACGTATATCTATCGATCAGGTACAAGTTGGGATCCGATAGGAGAGTGGGTAGCTGGAGTCAAAATATCCCTCCCGATTTTTCAGGGAGGTACACGGATGAATAAAATCCGTGAATCTAACGCTCTGGCGACTGCCTCGACTCAAGCAGTTGTAAACGCAAGATTGGAACAGAATACGAATCTACAAATAGCTTATTCTGATTATCTTTCAAGTAGGGAACGGTATCAGTTACTCACTCAAGCAGAGAAAGAGAAGATAATATCTGTGCAGTCGCAAAATGAACTGTATGAAGCTGGTCGCATTCCTCTGAGAGATCTTAATGTACAGGAACTTGAATTACTTCAAATCCAATTTGATAAAAATAAATTGTTGTTTTCAGCCCAATCTGCTCTCCTGCGTTATGAGTTGATTGCAGGAAATCTGACAAAAGAAAAAGCGATGCTGATTGCAGGAGGTATACAATGAGGGAAAAAGAAAAATACAAAAACAGATTAGCACTCTCGACTGCTATTGTTATGGTGCTTATTATTCAGCTTGTAGTTGGGTGTTCAACAACTGATAATGAGATTAGTACTGTTCACCCCGTTGCAGTAAGAGTTGTAAGTCCTCAATACCGTGATATCTCAGAGCAATTGACATATATCGGTTCAGTTCATGCAACCAACGAAATGCCTGTGATCGCTCAGGTTCAGGGGACGGTCGCACAGATACCTATTGATGAGGGTGTGGCTATTTCAAAAGGAGATGTATTAATTGCGTTATCAGTGCCTGATCTGGAAGCGACAGTCAGTAAACTGGAAGTAGAATATACATATTGGGATCAGCATTTGAAGGAAGATATGAATCTTCTCAAGAAGAGTTCAATATCTCAAGAACAAGTTGATATTTCGCGTAAAGCATTTGAAACATCACGTGCTTCATTGTCAGAAGTAAAAGCGAAATTGAATAAAGCAAGAGAGATTGCATTATTTGACGGTAAGGTTCTTAAGCATTTTGTCAAAGTGGGACAGCATGTAATGCCAGGGCAAAGACTCTTACTGATTGGCAATAATACTTTTGAAATACTTGTTGAGGTTGTACAGGAGGATATTAGCAGAGGGGTTGTTGTTGGCTCTCCCGTTACAATAATGACAAATTCAGGGGAGCGTATTGAATCGAATATTGCAAGTATTGCGGCAGCAACAACTGGCATGGGGCGTACGTACACAGTAAGGATTCCTGTACCACTTGCTTATCGTGACAGTTTTCGATTGGGTGAAGCACTCACTGTTCATTTCATTCTGAATCAGAAGCAACAGGTATTGTCAGTACCGAAGAAAGCGGTTCTCAGTCGAAACAACGAACAGTTTATTTTCTTGGTAAGAAATGATTCTGCCTTTATAACACCTGTTACACTCGGAGTTGAACAATCTGGGTGGGTGTCATCTCTATTTAGTTGGAATGGCACTGATCGAGTTGCTGTTTCAAATATCACAAACCTATTTGATAGCACTGTTGTTTACCCCGTAGAAGATGAGAGCTGAAGATCATGACTATATCTGAGTTTGGCTTAAAGAATAAATATACGATTTACGCTCTCTCGATTGGGGCTATATTCTTTGGCGTAATATCATATTTTTCAATACCGATACAGTTGTTTCCTGAAACAGCTCCACCTCTTGTTAATGTATTAACTGCATATCCGGGAGCAACAGCAGGTGATGCGGCTGACCTTGTATCGGATCCTATCGAAAAAGAGTGCTCTTCCTTAGAAGGTGTATACAAGGTATCATCAACATCACAGGACGGGATGTCTCTAGTTACGGTTGAGTTTCGTTATGATATCGATGTTGACATAGCCGCTTTGGATGTACAGAACGCGATTTCACGTATACGCGATCGGTTGCCACCAAATATATTTGAACCTCAAGTATTGAAGTTTTCAACATCAGATCGTCCTGTTCTAACAATGGGGATTCAAGGGGCTGATCTTGTAGCTGTAAGAAGAATAGCAGAAGAGACTATCGCACCTGAGTTGCAGAGAGTAACAGGAATAGCTGCGGTTGATGTTTTTGGGGGGAACAAACCTGAAGTTACAATATCTGTCGACAGAAATAAGTTAGAAGCCTACAGTGTTCCAATCATGGCAGTTGCAGATGCAATTAAGCAATATAATATTAGTATCCCTGCAGGGAGAATTGACTCAAAGGATCAGCAATTTACATTTCGCCTTTATGAGGAGAGTAAGACAGTTGATGAGATGGCTCAAATTCCTGTCAAGCTTCCCGGCGGTAAACGTATTCTGTTGTCAGATATAGCGGATATTCATTATGGCGGGAGTGAAGACCTCTCTCGTTTTCATGTAAATGGAGAGAAGGCTATAGCTGTGCAGGTGTTTAGGCAGGATGACGCCAATACTGTTGCTGTTGTTTTACGTGCGAGAGAAAAATTTGCAGAGCTTGCTGAGCGATATCCAGATATGCAGTTTGCCGAAGCGGAAGAATCCGCAACTTTTACTCAGCGTGTAGTAGACAATATGCTGGGATCTGTCGGGCAGGCGTTGTTGTTGGCTACACTTATTATTTTCCTCTTCCTCGGTAGCATTAGGCAGGGCATTGTTGTTGCTATTTCTATGCCTATGTCATTTCTGCTTACTTTTGCAGGAATGAAACTACTTGGGTTAGAGCTAAACCTTGTGACTCTTACTGCTATTATTCTAGCTGTAGGGATGGTTGTCGATGCCTCTGTTGTTGTGCTTGAGAATATAACCAGAAGGTTCCATGAAGATAAGCTATCACCTGATGAGGCGGCCCTAGTCGGATCGTCAGAAATTCAATTCGCCATTATAGCAGGGAATGCAACAACGCTTGCTGTTTTAGTGCCTCTTCTTTTCTTGTATGGTTTCATTGGAAAGACATTCGGACCATTAGCGGGTACATTGATTCTTGCATTCTTGTCTTCTTTGATTGTCGCTTTAGTGATTGTTCCAATTATGACAACCTTTACATCGGGCAAGGCGGGGAGATTAGAACAGTTATCTTCAAAAATCTCGGCTCCTTGGAACAGGCTTATGGATAGTACACGGAACGGTTATCTGTTTCTCTTACGTCATTCTTTGAACCGACGTTGGATTATTGCTGTCTCATCTGTCTTGCTTTTGATTATTGGGTTGATGTTTCTTCGCATTCAAGGGAGTGAGCTTCTTCCAATTATGGATAGTGGTAGCGGTTTTGTTACTGTAGAAACAACTTCAGGATCATCACTTGATCAGACAGAATCTGTTATGAAGGATGTTGAACGTATTATTCTCAAAGATCCGAATGTTGTTCGTCTTTCGACTCAGATAGGATTTGAACCTGGGATGCATTCGCTTGGAGGCGGAGGAGTTCAGGGTGCTACAAAAGGCTTTATTTCCTATACACTCACTCCTCGAAATGAGAGGGAGCAGTCTATTTGGGAAATTCAGGATCAATTCCGAGCAGAACTTGCAAAAGTGCCTGGTATAGAAAACCTTGTAGTTCGTGAATCAGGCTCTACTGCTAAAGCTACAACTGCCTCTTCTATTGTAGTCAGTATTCGTGGTGATGATCCATTAGTACTTGATGCACTAGGGAATAAGGTTCTCGAAACGATTAGACCGATCGAATCAGTAGTCAACCCATATCGAAGTTGGCGGATTGATCAGAAGAACATTTTGCTTACCGTTAATAGAGATCGTGCACTTGAAATGGGTTTTACTCCTGCATTTGTAGCCAAAGAGCTGTCCTCCTCTTTAGATGGTATCAATGCTGGTATGTTACGTAATCCGACAGGTGATGATACGCCGATCAAAGTTCGCTATGCGAAACGATACAGGGCCGATGAAACAGACTTGTTTGGGGTTCGTGCGATATCACCGATAGATGGACGTAGCGTTCCTTTGGGGGCAGTAGTTGACAAAGAGGAAAAGCGTGTTCAGGGTTTAGTCACCAGAGAAAATTTGCAACCGACTTTGGATATACTTGCCCTTCATCAGGGTCGCCCGCTGAACTATGTAGTTGCAGATGTTGTGAGTTCATTGGATAGTTTAACTATACCACAGGGCTATACCGCCGAATTGCTTGGTGAAGACAAGGATATGAAAGAATCCAAAGGAGAGTTAGTCTTTGCATTGGTAATAGCATTTATAAGTGTTTATTTGCTCCTTGTCGCTCAGTTCAAATCATTTGTGAATCCTATTACTGTTTTGATGTCAATCCCATTGAGTCTTATCGGTGTCGGTACTGCATTGTGGTTGGCTGATAAGTCAGTATCTATGCCTGTCATGTTAGGATTTATACTGCTGGTTGGTATTCTTGTGAACAACTCGATAATTCTCATAGATGTGATTCAGCAACAACGTGCTCAAGGTATCCCAAAGCGAAAGGCTATTGTTGAATCAGTGAACCTGAGATTTCGACCTATTATGATGACTTCTCTTTCTACTATTGTTGGGATGATTCCCCTTGCATTGGAATGGGCTTTAGGTGCGGAACGGTTTTCACCTTTAGCTATCGCAGTTATTGGAGGTATGACTGCCTCGACATTATTAACGATGATAGTTATCCCTGTTTTTTATGATGCTCTCGACGAACTCAGTATGAAACTAATAGGACATCAACCTGACAAGATCAAACAGGCAGGATAGTTACATGAAGGGAAACATGAGATATAGAAAGATCAGGAGCGTATTGTTTCTGAGCTTTCAAGTAGTATTGCTTCTGCTTCCTGCAGTACGTGCAGGTGAAATATCAGCGGATGATATACTGGGAACGTGGGTGGTTGAAGAAGATGGTGAGGATGTAGAGAAAATAGAAATTTATAAGAGTGGTGAGAAGTATTTCGGAAAGATTGTTTGGTTAAAAGAAGAAGAGACAACAGGGGAAAACGTATTAGACAAGAAAAATAAGAATAAAGCACTTAGGAATCGACCGTTGCTGGGTCTCGAAGTTTTGAAAGGTTACATCTTTGACGGGAAAGATTCTTGGCATGATGGAGAGTTCTATGCGTACCGTAAAGGGAGAACAGTCTCGCCGAAGCTCACTCTTCTTGATAGCCTCAACTTAAGAATTCAAGTGAAGATTCTGTTTGTGAAGAAAAGCTTTATCTGGAAACGAGTAGTTTCTGCAGAGAATTGAGTTAAACTAAACTATTTACCGTCGAGTGAATAGCGATTCGTGATACGTATGCGTTTTTTGAAACCCTAATCGCTCATAACATTGTATTGCAGATGCATTGTCCACTCGCACATTAAGAACAATCATACAGTCCTCTTTCAGAAGCTCTTCTACCAGCATGGACGTAACTGCTGAAGCAAAACCGTTTCCTCGATACGATACGGCTGTAGCGATATTTCCTAACGCAACAATCTTTCTTTTCGGATCATAAACATGAACACCGCCAGCCGATACTAACACCTTATCCACATAACAACCAAAGTACTTCCCCGTCGTAAGCATACGTGAATCAAAGTAATTATCAGGATATGCTTGTTCATACAATCGCTCTACGTCACATTGATCAGAAGCTGTCAATCGACGAATATCCAGACTCTGTTTTTGGCTTGGCTTGAACAAATCCTGATTGAGTTTCATCTTAAAACTCTCTACAGGCTTTTCCTCTATATATTGCTGACAGAGTATTGTTCTATATTCTTCGAAATAATGACAATAGAATTTGTCAGGCAAGAGATCCAAAGCAGATGTCAACAATACGGGAAACCGTTCTGAAAGCCCGAATGCGAGAACAGTAGGGAACAAAGCTCCGTCATAGATCAAAATAACTTCATCTATTTTCATACTCTTGTGATACGAGGTCAACCACTGGCATCTTTCAAAGAAGAAATCATCCAAGTCTCCACAATGATAAGCAAACAAAATGGGATCACGTCGAAAATGATCAGCCAGTTTCCCCTTATCATGAGTAAAAATGAGCATATCAAATTGTAGCTACAGGTAGGTTCATATTTACATAAGAAATCAACCAGCGGCTATTTTCTGTAGATTCTCTATCACATCTGCAAGCTGTTCTCGTTTAAATGTAACACCTTTTTTCGTTGGCAACCATTCTTCATCTGCTGAGAGAAAGTAGATTCTTAAGGTAACAAGCTGACGTCCTTTGTATTCGGAATCTTCAATTACTATCTGTTCAGTCGGTGATTTGTCGAGTGTGAAACGCATTCTTTTTCTCTCCGCAATTCTTAGGGTGTTTTTTGATCTATCTTATCGAACTGTTTCAACTTCATTTTATTCTTCTGCAATAAAGAGTTTGTCATCAAGGCCAATATTAATCCGTGGATTTCGAAAATATTCCGTACTGGCAAAATTTACACCGATAAAAAAGGCTGCTTTACCTTTCCCTCTCACATCAAACTGTCGGGGGACCCAATATCCTTCTTCGGTCGGACCATAGTACAAACTCATATTCAGTTCATTGAGCTTGAACATCATCTTCTTAATCAATTTTGCAGGTTCAAAATCAACACGGACAAGATGAAATGTATCGGCTTCAAAGTAATAGTCGCCATTGATTTTTTTGTCGTCTTCTGTTTTTGACTCAGCTTTGAAATGATGGCAAACATACCCTTCTATCTTATCCGTAGCTATACCAAGATACGTTATCTCATACTCAGATCGGTTTTCCTGCTTAAATGGTGTCAACATATCAAAACTGATATTAAGCGCTTTGCGCTTTTTTCTCTTTTCACGCAACTCAGATACTGTTTCGTTCATTTTCTTCGGTGATTGTAAGACATCCCCCTCATAGTATTCAAGATATGTCTCGGCATACCAGACCGTATCAGGATGATATTTCAAATATACTTTTTTTATAAAACGCGATTCTTCCTGAAAGCCTTTCTTCTCATCATACTTCCCACGAAGTGATTCAGTGTCAAATGTTATATCTTGAATCTTTTCGCTCTGTCGGTTTGCCACAACAAGCACCTGATCAATAATCGCATCTGCATCAATACGGTTAGAGCTTTGTGCCAAAACTGTACAGCAGGTAAAACTCAAAAGCAGTAACAAAATTATATAATCAATATCTCTTTTCATCTATCACCCTCCAGGACATAAACAGTTTCTATAATATCCCCCTTAACAATCTGGTCTACCACATCCATCCCCGAAAGCACTTGACCAAAAACTGTATATCGTCCATCATATTCTGGCTGTGCCGAGAGAGTTATAAAGAATTGAGATCCGCCCGTATCTTTCCCTGAAGTGGCAATACCGAGAGTTCCTCTCTTAAATCTTTCACGTGAATACTCACAACGGATAAAATAGTCAGGGCCACCCCAACCGTCACCTCTCGGATCGCCACCTTGTATAACAGTATTCGGGATAACACGATGAAAACTCAAACCATCGTAGAAACCGGTATTGGCTAACTCAAAAAAGTTTAGCACAGTAAGTGGTGCAATATCAAGGTACAATTCAATTTCTATATCACCTTTTGAAGTAACAATAGTAGCATACGGATTATGAGTGTACCGATTAAGTGCATGACGGATTTCTGATTTCAGTATTCTCGTCTGTCCGATACTCAACATTGGAACGGGTGGCATATTCTTCTGCTTATCCCAGGACTTCTTTGCGGTACTTCGTACAATGACTTCGCTGTCTTCCATCCCAAGTAACAATATCTCCTGAACAATTGAATCTGCTTTCCCGTCAACAATGAAATTGCCTACAGCTTCAACAATTGATTGACGTACTCCAGCATCAACCTTGATCCCTTCTGATAAGATTGTATGCAAAGCAGGAAGGTATGTTTCTTTCTTTAATTCTCCCACTTTGTTAATTGCAAGTGCTTTCACAACCCAATCCACATCATTCAACCCTGTTTGCAAATAATAATCAATATCAGAAGAGTCTATTCTAACCAGTTCTTTAAAGGCAGAAGCGCGCACAATAGGGTCTTCATCTTTGAACAACCCGTTAAGTCTGTTTTTTACTTTCTCATCATCGATTATCCCAAATGCTTTGGCACATGATGCTCGAACTTGCGGACCGTTAAAGAGAATCAGAGAGTCAATATAGCTGACAGCGCGATCTTTTCGTATACTTGTAACATATGTGACAGTTGCTGACACGATATTATCAGAACCACGACGACTGGCTATAAGAAGTGCCTGATCAATTGCTGTGCTATAATGGAGTTTCTCGAAAGCTTCAATAAGCCGAATAATAAGTTTCTCATCAGTTTCACGTTCCAGTCTCTTCAAAAGCAAGGGGGCAACTACACGAGCTTTTCTTTTGGAGAGTGCCTTAATAACTTCGCCTACAATATTATTATTTGCATCATTGAGCGCGATTGTAAGGTAGCGTAAAGATTCATTACTATCATCAAAACTCAAACCTTGAACTGCCAGTGATCGACTGTCAGGATCTGTACTGCCAAGAAAGTCGGCATATATATCCATAGCATTCTTGTTTTCCGTACGAGCGAGCATAAATAAAGCCGCTTTACGTACTGATTCATCCTTTTCATCCTGTAGCAATCTGATCACATCAGCACCTGCTGATCGAACTCCTGCACGATAAAGAGCATAACACGTTGCTTCACGAACTTCAGGAGAGGGGTGACTCAAAAATGTAACTAGTTGTTCCCCTACTTCAGTCATACTGCTATCAGCCAATCGACCGATTGCTTCAACTGCTCCCGCACCTACCGATGACGGCAGATCATACGCTATATCAAGCAATTTGTCTGCATAATCTTTCTCTCCCGTCAGTCCGATCCCAAATACTGCTGACATACGAACATCTAACGACGGATCGTTCATAACAAACGGAAACAATAGAGACGCACTACCCGGTCCGCCGATTCGACCGATTGCAAGAGCCGTTCGTGCACGAATCTCAGTATCATTATTCTTAAGCAAGCTCTTGAGACGACCTGAGAATTCACGACGGTCCTCAAGATGAACTATTTTGGCTATAGTATGAATCTTGCTTGGTACCCTGAGGTAATCAAATGCATACCATGCCACCACCAGTGTTAACAACACTGCCAAAACAAAACAGCCTTGCCGTAGATATTTATTCATAACGGGAGAAGTTAGGGTTGATACAAATCAGCGTCAAATTAAATCATTGACTAGCTTTGCAAAGGTTTTGGCTAAAATAAACACTTTCCATAGGAAAAAAGCCCCCATTCAGATATTTGAGGGCTTTTCTTGAAGGTATAAAAAGAGGTATTATAATTTAACCCACTTGAAAGAATAATTTCCTGAAGTCGGTACCCCGCCTACGTTTGCGTAGTAGCTTGTTATCTGTAGTTTGTAGACAGAACCGCCTGTTTTAATCAAATATACTTCAGAAAGAGATGTTAGTTGATGATTGTCAGGATTGTAACTGTACCAATCGGTTAAGACTGATTGAGGAATATCAGGAAATGTCGGTGCACCTGCAGGCTGTGCAACAAAACTATCAATCGCAGTCGGAGTGGTAAGCTCACCATAAGCTGGAAAAGCCGAACATTTTCCTGAACCATTCGGCCCTGAATTCTGCTTAATTTCATAATTCTCAAATTTTATATCCCAGTCAGTGCTCGTTGTCGGTGAAGCGGGAGTCACCTGAGATCCTGTAGAAAAATCGAAATATCCGCTTGTTGATCCAACATTGACAATTCCTGATGATGTTGTTCCGCTCAGGTCCATTGAGTTCGGAGTTGATTGGTAGAAATAGGTCAAGTAAATCGTTCCCATCGAAGGAGGAGCACCCGCCCCAACCATTGAATCAACACGGAATTTCAAGTAGTTTACTCCACCTGCATCAACCATCGACCACACATATTGGTTCGCTGATAAAACATGAGTTAGAGGGTTATATGTATACCAATTATCGATAAAATAATTGATTGCATCAGCCATCCACTCAACACCTGCGGTATCTGCAATCGAAATAGTATCGAAGTTAACCACTCCAAGGCTAGCTCCGACAACATCTCCGTTATTTGTTGTCGATGATCCCCCGTTGAGCTTGATCACTTCACGGCGAAAAGCAATATCCCACAAATCTGCTGTCGCGTATGAATCTGTGGCGTAACGATCATCATATTCACTAACTGGAATCAGTGTATCATGTCCTGCAAAAGAGAACATAGCGAACTCATCTGATGATGTTGCATCAACGGTGGTGACAAAATATTGTCCTGTCGAATTCCAGGTTGTTGTTGTCCCGGAAGTTGTTGTTGTTCCACCTGTTGGACTGTTATCGTCTCCACATCCGACAAAAGCCACGGTGACCAGTCCTAAGAAAATGAGTAAGATAGGACGCATTGTGTTACTTCTCCTTGATTGTTTCATTATTGTTCTATACAGCAGTTACTGTTTCCCGATGTTATACTTTATTCCAAAATAGACTTCTCTACCAGGCCAATATCCATATTTCACATTAGTTTCATCAAACAGGTTTTCTATTTTCATAAATGCTTCAAAGCTATTTGACCAACGTTTGAAAAGATTCACACTCAGTCGAGTGCGATGCGGGGCATACTCGCCTGGATTTTCGTTCCCCCCTGTGTTTGAACGTGCTCGCCACAGTTTATTCGACTGATAGTCTCCCCAGATTGATCCGCCAAAACCTCTTTTCGCATGAAATCCCGTCAGATAAAACTTAAGCGTATGCGCAGGTCGGTTGATCAACCGTTCTTGTGTCCCAAGATTGCGTGAGAAAAGATAGTTGTAAGAAAATGAAAATTCGACCGTTTTCCCCAGACGGATTCTCGATTCCCATTCAACACCTTGAGTGATTGCTGTCTCAATGTTCTGATAGACATACACGCCCCGCCAATATGTAGGAGTAAATCCGATAAGAACAAAATCAATCAAGTTGTTGAGATGATTATAAAAATAGGTAAGCCGATGTAAGCCCATAGTTCCATATGAAAACTCAGCAGAAAGGGAACTGTTTACCGAAGTCTCCTGAATCAAATCAGAGTATGAGCCTGAACTAGCAACTCCCGACGGTAAATCAACCCGACCACCATAGACGATGTAACCTGCGGCTGTATGATCAAAAATAAAGTACTGTTGTTTGATAGATGGTGCCCGAAACCCCCGCCCTAAGAAACCACGTATCTTTAATTGCTCACCGGGAGACCACATAATATTGATCGATGGATTAACATGACCACCAAAAGAACTATGATTGTCATACCGAACACCTGGAAGAAAATTGAGATTCTTTATTGGGCTATATTCATACTGCAAATACGCCGAACCAGCCTTATCTGCTAACACTCCCTCGACAAGTTGATCTTTTGACTTCAAATCTTGATAGCTATAATCCAAACCATACGTCGCGACATGAGACTGACCAATCACATAGTTGGAGGTATAGGAGACATCAACATAGAGATCTTCTGTCTGAGATGCATCGATCCAATTGATCCGATCAGAGCTGTATTTGTCAAATTCATGATTATAATAGGTAGCAAAGACACGCCCTTTCATCGAGTAGTTGTCACCCGATAGATAATCGAATGAAAGCGACCCTTCATACCGTTGGTTCGACTCATCATCACTATATACATACGTTGTGTCTTGAAAAGCGTTCTGGGCAACAACTTCTGACTCTATCCAGTTTCTCTGCTCGCGCATAAAACGAGCCGAGCCTGTCATACTCCACTTGGTCGATAGTTTTCTTCTCAACTTTGCATTGAAATTGAGGCGATCTATAGCGTCTTGTCCGTTGGTATGCGGAGTTGATTTATCCAGATCAAACCCATTAGTCGAATAAAACTGTACACCACCATTGATCGCTGTTTTCTGATTACCATATTCAAATTCAATCAATGGGTTATATGTTGTATACGAACCATAGTCGCCGTAGAGATTCACACTCCCCGTGGATGCTATAGGACGTTTGGTAATAATATTTACCACACCACCAATAGCATCAGAACCATACAGCGTTGCACCGCTCCCTTTGATAATCTCAATCTTTTCAACATTTGCAAGTGAATACTGAGAGAGGTCTATTGAACCACGAACTCGACCGACTGCACGCTCACCATCGATAAGTATCAAAACACGGTCACCCTCTACTCCGCGAATTGATGCTTCTTGACCTGAAAGTCCTCCACCTGTGACCTGAATACCGATTGATGATATCAATGCTTCATCAACCGTTTTCGCACCCGTCCGCATCATATCACGCTTTGAAACTACTTCAGTCTGTACAGGTACATCCTTCAGCAAATGAGGTGAACGTGTTCCAGTCACAACAACATCATTAAGCACCCAAGGGGCAGGACTCAATCGAAAAACAATCTCATCAAGACTATCAGTCACTCTCACTATTTCAGATTGGTCAAAACCGATACAGGTAACATAAAGCTCCTGTTTTGATCCGTCTGGAATATCTATTGTGAAGAATCCATGTTTGTCGCTTGCTGTTGCCTCAGCAGTCCCTGCAATATGAACCGTAGCACGATCTATAGGATTACCCGTCTCACTGTTAACAACTTTACCGCTGACTTTCATAGCAAAGGCAGGCTCTGCAACTGCAGAAACGAGCAAGCACATTATTAAAAGTATTATACTATATTTCATCTCTGTTCCAATGCCTATATCAGGTTATTCAGATGTAAAACTATATGGATACTACTGTTAGAATGTCACAGCGATGTCATTACACAGAGACTATTTGTACTTTATTTCACAAACTTGAACTGTTTATAATTCTTCGTTCATGACCGTACCATGACAAAAAAATTATTAAAAAGTTGGCAGAGAATTACTTGGATGAAAATATACGAGCTGTTTGTTCAAGCTTTTGGTTGGTTAGTGCTTTGAGTTGGTCGCTTAATTTTGATATATCGGCTTCAGTAAGGGATGCAAGCTTTTCAGCGAATCGGCCTGACGTTATCTCATCAAGTTGATCTTTCATCCTCTTCTTCACAGACTCATCAATCAGCTTCGGCCCTGTAAGTAATGACCCATAACGAGCTGCAACTGAAATCCTATTGAACATCCCTTCAATTCCATGTTTTTTTATCAGGTCGATAATCAGATCGAGTTGAAACGCTACCTCAAGCCATGCACTCTTAGGAGATAATCCTGCCTCGATTAAGACTTCAAAGCCGTTCTTAATAAGTGAGGCCATCCCTCCGCACAACACTGCTTGTTCTCCGAAGAGATCGCCGATCGCTTCATGCTCAAAAGTCGTTTTGATGAGATTATTCCGTTTCAGACCGATTGCTTCAGCTAATTCGAATGTGAGCTTCTTGGCAGAACGGGATATATCCTGATACACACAATAAAAACCCGAAAGTGATTGCGACCCGAGATATTCCTCACGCAACGCAACACCTGGCGCATGCGGGGCGATCAAGATAACATCGCAGTTAGAGGGAGGTTTGATCTGTCCAAAATGTATTGAAAGACCATGCAGAAACCAGAGTGCCTTGTTCCCGACTATGTTCGATTCAATGTCACTTTCATAGAGTGTTCTATGGGTATGATCAGGCAATGCAAAACAGATAATCGAAGCAGTTTTAACTGCGTTTGCTAAGGTCGTTATCTGTGTCTGTCCATCAGCTTTGGCGATACGCCTTGATTGTGATCCTGATTTCAAACCTACAATGACATTGTAGCCCGAGTCATGCAAATTCTGAGCAATAGCCCGACCTTGCGACCCATATCCT
Organism: Candidatus Zixiibacteriota bacterium; assembly: GCA_024277795.1. Taxonomy (GTDB): domain Bacteria; phylum Zixibacteria; class MSB-5A5; order GN15; family FEB-12; genus JAJRUL01. The sequence continues at coordinate 12,220 of JAJRUL010000099.1, read as the reverse complement.
AAAACAGCGACAATTCTTTTCCCGTCAGTTTCCATACTTAGAATATACGGTAGTTAGTTCGATTCGCAAAACAAGATAAAGAGCAAAACCAACGAAAGGAGAAAAACGCACAACGTGTGTTGACCAACATTGTCAAAGCATGTAATTTACGGTTATGACTGAATTGTCGCAGAATATTATCGCTTTGGTTAAACATGCGGTTGAAGAAGATATTGGCAAAGGAGACCTGACCTCCCTCGGCTGTCTTGAACCGAACAGAATGAAAGCGAAGATTGTCGCAAAATCTGAAGGTGTACTCTCTGGTACAAAACCTGCATTATTAGTCTTTGATCAGATCGACTCAGCCAACAAAGTTCACTTTCTGAAAAATGATGGAAACGTTTTCACACGAGGTGATCTCATTGCAGAAATCGACGGGTTCAATCTATCCCTCTTAGCTTCTGAACGAACAGCATTGAACTTTCTCGGTCGATTATCAGGTATTGCCTCGCTTACTGCCAACTTCGTCCATAGAGTCAAACATACACAATGCACTATTCTCGATACCCGTAAAACGACCCCCGGCTACCGACTGCTTGAAAAAGAAGCGGTTGTTCATGGAGGAGGGTGTAATCATCGTCGCGGACTCGATGACATGGTGCTAATCAAAGACAATCATATATCATCTGCTGGTTCGATACGATCCGCTGTTGAACATATTCGTCATTATATGTCAACACCCGATTTTACCCTTCAATTTGAAACTGACCCAAAGAATATCCTGATTGAAGTTGAAGTAAAAAATGAAAATGAGCTAACTGAAGCGATCGACTGCGGTGTTATGAGGCTTCTTCTTGACAATCAATCACCCAAATCACTTAAAAGGATGGTTGAACGTGCGCGCAGTCTCAATAGTGAGGTCAAGCTCGAAGCGTCAGGTAATGTCAATCTTGATAATGTTGCCGATGTTGCTGAAAGTGGCGTTGATTTCATTTCGATCGGAGCATTGACTCATTCTGCTCCTACATCTGATTTCAGTATGCTCGTAATTGAATAACTCCCTGCATAATATGAGCGAATCACTCTCAGATCAACTTCTTGCTCAACTGCGATTGCAACCACAACAGTCGATGGCGATAGAAACACTCATTGTCACGGTGAATGCTGAACGTCGGCAGATTCTTAATGCTGTTACAGAATTGACAGCTCTCGGATATACTTTGCAAATTACCGAAACAAGTATCAGATTGCTAAGTTCTCCCGACTGTCTTACTGCTACAGAAATCAAACATAAGCTAACGACAGAGTTTATCGGGACTGAAATACACGCCTATCAAACATTACAATCAACCAACCAGACCGCTCTACAGTTAGCATCACAAGGTGCACGCAACGGGACGATCGTTGTCGCTGAACAACAAACAGCAGGCAGAGGACGGCTCGGCAGATCATGGCTCTCCCCTTCAGGACTTGGCATATATATAACTATAATATTAAAACCGCAATTCAAGACCGAACAAGCATCTGGCATCACTTTGATGACAGGTCTGATAGTGGCAACAACTATAGAAGAGCAGACAGGTTTACCTCTGGCTATCAAATGGCCAAACGATCTGTTAATTAACGGTCACAAAGTATGTGGGATTCTTTCCGAAATCTCTGCAGATCGGGAAAAGATTGAGCATCTTGTAGTCGGAATAGGTATCAATATCAATCAAAGTGTGGCAGATTTTCCTGATGATTTGCGAACAACTGCAACCTCATTACAGATTGCAACTGGTAGATATATTAATCGGGTACAACTGTTGCAAAAACTTTTGCTGAACTTTGAAAAAGGATACCTGCTGTTCATGCAATCAGGCCTATCTCCTTTTCTTGACCAAATCAAAACAAAATCATCTTTGATAGGTCAGCACATTCAAATAGGATATGGTGAGAAGAGCATTGAAGGGATTGCAACCGACATTTCAACATCAGGATCGCTTATTGTCACAACTCAATCAGGACAGGCTACTGTCTCAGGTGGTGAAGCTACTATACTGCGTGACTGATACAATCTGAACTTTTGTCGGTACTATCTGTTGTAACAATACATAACAAGCAAACAACATAAAGGAGAAGTTATGGCAGATGTCAAAATAACAATCATAGAAAACGGTCCCGCAAAACTTGAGATGGGTTCTGCAGATGTTTTACTCCCTAACGGTACAACAAAGACCGTCGAGAGTAAGCTCTTTTTGTGCAGGTGTGGTGAATCAAAGAAGAAACCGCTTTGCGATGGTGCGCACAAAACGTGCGGTTTTGAGGGTTAGTGCGGTCGTCTACGATGTATTGTCGCTACAATTGTAGGGATCAAAAGCAGTTGAACAATAATCCCAGGTAGTCCGGTCATAAGTGGTCCAGATGCCGAAACAAAGGTGGCAACATCATACGGCATTTCCATAAACAGACCGAGTAAAAAGAGTGACAAAGCAAAAATCAAACGCCCAACAAACATAGCAGAAATTGTTGCAAGTATTATATTCAGATGAAATCTCTTATATAATAGACCTGCCATAAGACCATATGCAGGCAACTCAAGCGACATCAAAGGAACCGCATAAGCAGGTGGCATTGATGTAAACAAATATGACAACCCTGGGGCGAGGATTCCTACAACGAACCCACTCAACGGTCCTGTCAGAAAGCCTGCAAGCAAAACAGGAAGGTGCATAGGCAACATAACGCGCCCTGCCAATCCAAACGCGTGAAACCCTATCGGAAGCACAATTGCTAATGCTAAGTAAAGTGCTGTATGAGCAAGAAATATAGTTCGTGAGTTTTGCAAATGACGAGTCAATATCTACTTTGTATTTGTGGCACTTGCCAGATAAAGCCCGGTATGATCTCGTATCGAAATATCTGTAAACATACTGTTCTCAAACATATGCTTGAGCTTGGTTTCCGTAGGTATTTCATCATTTTTTACCGCCCCACCAATATCCTGATGTGTTTCTACAAGCTCCGTACTCGAAGCAAGATGGATTATATAGAATTTAGCTGACGGTTTCAAAACACGGTGGGTCTCATTGAGAGCCTTCTGTTGATCAGAAAAATGAGGAAAGGCCGCGAATGCGACTGCCATATCAAATGATGAATCAGTAAAAGGCAAAGTAACAGCATCAGCATCAACGACATTGACATTAGGAAAAGGAAAATTCCGATGGGCTGTTTGAGCCATTTCGATCGAAAAGTCAACACCTGTTACAGACCCTGAAAGTCCTGTTTTCCGACGCAGGAGATCAAAAAGAACTCCTGTACCACACCCGAGATCGAGTATATCCATCCCCTCTTTCACATTGAGCCCATCAACAATATGTGACAGGAACTCAAGGTCGCCAGCAGTGAACATGAGATCCCATTCTCTGGCTAATTTATCGAAAAACTCTTGGTGCAAATCATGTGACATACAGTCAATCAAAAGCGGTTCTTATTGACTGTCAAGTGTTTTCGGGAAATCAGCTTTACCCATTTCGTTTCCTTCATAGGATTATGATTGCAGAATCCAAACGTACCGACAACCTGTAACCTACCAAGAGGTCGAGAGGGTAATTCTCTATTGTGGTGCATTTGCCTTTAGAGGAAAACTCAACTCTCAACAGGCAATATCTCCTTAAAAAAGTGATACTGTAAATGAAGCAACCACTTTGATAATGGATTATTATTCACTATCTTAACGGTTAACATTTTTAGGAGATAGCATGCCAACGAAAGCCCGCAACCAGAGAAACCAACAATACTTGCACATAAAAGGTGCGCGGGAACACAACCTAAAGAATTTAGATGTCAAAATTCCCCGAAACAGCCTGACTGTCATAACGGGGCTTTCAGGCTCAGGTAAAAGCTCGTTAGCTTTTGACACTATCTATGCCGAAGGACAGCGGAGATATGTTGAGTCCCTATCAGCTTACGCTCGACAGTTTCTTGGCTTGATGGAAAAGCCTGATGTTGATTTTATCGAGGGGCTGTCTCCTGCAATCTCTATCGAACAAAAGGGAAGCCCTCGAAATCCTCGCTCAACAGTTGGAACGGTAACTGAAATATACGACTATTTCCGTCTGCTCTTTGCACGAATCGGGGTTCCTCATTGCATAAGATGCAATCAACCGATAACCCAACAAACAGTCGAACAAATTGTCGACTCTGTTTTAAGTTTTGAAGAGGGAACACGACTTATGGTTCTTGCTCCGCTTGTTAGGGGGAAGAAAGGGGAACACAAGGAGATAATTGAAGAAGCACTACGAGAAGGTTTTGTCAGGTTGCGTATAAATGGGGAAATAGTTGAAGCTGACTCTGAAATAGAGCTCGACAAGAAAAAGAAACATACAATCGAAGCAGTTGTTGACAGACTCATTGTCAAACCGAAATCAAAGAGAAGGCTTGCGGACTCTGTTGAAACAGCGTTGAAAATATCACAAGGGACTGTTCTGGTTAATATCAAAAATAAGGACCTTCTTTTTTCAGAACAGTTTGCCTGCCTAAATTGTAATATCAGCTACGAAGAGCCATCCCCTCGCCTTTTTTCATTCAACTCACCGTTTGGAGCATGTCAAACATGTGATGGTCTCGGAAAAAAAATGGAAATTGATGCTCAGCTTGTGATCCCTGATGTCAACCTCTCTATCCATGAAGGGGCAATCCGTCCATGGGGCGGGGTTGATATGCCAAACTGGTACCGCTATATGTTAAAGGGGCTTGCAAACCATTACGATTTCAAGTTCTCCACTCCATTTAGAAAACTCAAAAAGTCTGTTCAACAGATTATTCTATACGGTTCAGGAAAAGAAGAAATCTCTTTTGAATATGAGCATACTTCGGGGAAAGGGAAAGGCTCGGGTAAATATAAATCTACTTTTGAAGGTGTTATTCCTCACCTTGAACGACGGTACCGTCAAACAGAATCTGCCGGCATTCGACAATGGATAGAAAACTACATGACAATTCTCGACTGCCCGGCCTGTAAAGGTGCACGTCTTCGTCCTGAAGCTTTGTCGGTTGTGCTCGATCGAGAGACAATTGATTCGGTTACTGAGATGTCTATAAGGAATGCTGATCTTTTCTTCAAAAAGATAAAACTAAGCAAACGACAACAGCTCATCGCCAAGCAAATACTCAAAGAGATTCGCGAAAGACTCGGTTTTCTCTGCGATGTTGGATTAGATTACCTTACCCTTAACCGTTCCGCCTCGACTCTTTCAGGTGGTGAAGCACAACGGATTCGCTTAGCCACTCAAATCGGTTCGCGCTTAGTTGGTGTACTCTATATTCTTGATGAACCGTCGATTGGTCTCCACCAGAGAGACAATCGAAAATTGCTCAACACCCTTCATGAATTACGTGATATCGGTAACACTGTCTTAGTCGTTGAACATGACCGTGAAACAATTGAAGAAGCTGACTATGTGATCGATCTCGGTCCGGGAGCAGGTGTACATGGCGGAAGAATCGTAGCCTCAGGTACGCCAAAAACTATTCGGAAGACTCGTAAATCTATAACAGGGCAATATCTCTCAGGCCAGAAAAAAATAGAAATGCCGAAAGAAAGACGAAAAGTTGACGGCAACATAATCAAACTCGCAGGTGCTACAGGTAATAATCTGAAGAAGGTTACCGCAGAGTTCCCTCTTGGAACAATGGTCGCAGTGACAGGAGTTTCAGGATCAGGAAAATCGACACTGGTCAATGAAACGCTTTATCCAATCTTAGCACGACATTTTTACAACAGCCGTAAACAACCACTTCCGTACAAATCGATAACAGGGGTGGAACATATAGACAAAGTAATTGATATCGATCAATCACCGATAGGACGCACGCCAAGATCAAACCCTGCGACATACACAGGAGTGTTTACACATATTCGTGATCTCTTTTCTGATCTTCATGAATCAAAAGCACGCGGATACCTCCCAGGACGTTTTTCATTCAACGTAAAGGGTGGACGATGCGAAGCATGCCAAGGAGACGGGATCATAAAAATAGAGATGCATTTCCTGCCTGATGTCTATGTTCCTTGCGAAGTATGTAGGGGAAAACGTTATAATCGTGAGACGCTGGAGATCGCGTTTAAGGGAAAGAACATATCAGATATTCTTGAAATGACTGTTGAAGAATCCCTTTCATTTTTTGAAAACATTCCAAAAATCAAAAAAAAGCTCCTTACTTTACACAATGTCGGGCTTGGGTATATTCACCTCGGACAGCAAGCGACAACACTCTCAGGTGGAGAGGCGCAACGAGTTAAACTGGCCACTGAGCTTTCTAAAACTGCAACAGGTAGGACTATGTATATTCTCGATGAACCAACAACCGGCTTGCACTTTGAGGATATCCGAATGCTTCTAAGTGTATTAACCGAGCTTGTCGACCGAGGAAATACAGTTGTTATTATTGAACATAATCTTGATGTGATCAAAACAGCAGATTGGATAATCGATATTGGCCCAGAGGGTGGTGATGGTGGAGGAGAGATTGTAGCCACTGGTCGCCCTGAAGAGGTTGCCACGATTAAACGATCATATACCGGCCAATACCTAAAACAGCTTTTTGCAGGCGCGGCGTATTAGAACGTTTCACCTCTAACATTAGTTTGAGATCTGCATTTTCGAGAAACTAAACATGCCTGAGTTGCCTGAGGTAGAGACTGTCGTACGAGGATTGAGAAAAGTTGTTCTCAACAAAAAGATAGCCAAAGTCTATACTAATGCTCCTGACTCTTCTATTGTGATCAGCGAATCTCTAAAGCGAGATAGTTTTGAATCACTGTTAATCGGAAAAACAATTCTTTCTATCAGTCGTCGAGGAAAAAATATTCTTATCGATCTATCCTCTCAATTGGTTCTATGGGTACACCTAAAAATGACAGGTCATTTTTTTTATGTTCCTAAAACGAAGCAGAGAAACAAACACGATCTTGTTATCTTTAGCTTTCATAAGACAAGAAAGAACATCACAGAATACCATCTTCGCTTCAATGACTACCGTCGTTTCGGACGTCTTCGCTTGTATCGAAAAGATGAGCTTCTGCATCAATCGGGATTATCAAACCTCGGGCCTGAACCATTTGATATCTCACCTGATGAGTTTGTTGAGTTATGTTACAGGCGACCGCGTATGCTCAAGAGCGCACTTCTTGACCAAACATTTATTGCAGGGATCGGCAATATCTATGCAGATGAATCATTGTATGCCTCACGTCTTCATCCTCAAAGACTAACAACATCGATTTCTAAACGCAAAATCATTGAACTACATGGTCATATTCAGCGAATTCTATCAAAAGCAATTGAACTGATGGGTACATCTGTTGACAGTTATAGTGGTGTTAATGGTAAAAGAGGATCCTTTCAAACGTACCTGCTTGCCTACAACCAAGAAGGGAAGCAATGCAGTCGATGCACATGCAAAATAATCCGAAAAAAAATTGGAGCACGTTCCGCGCATTACTGCCCTCGTTGCCAGAAAGCACCGTCTGCGGATTGATATGATCCATATATTAATTTGAACTGTTATTTCTGAACCAGAAAACGTTCACTATTAAAAAACAACGCATCGGCAGAATCTATTTCAAGCGATACGGTCTCACCTATCGAAACATGCTGTATGACAGATGAGAGACGCAAAGCTGTCGAATCGCATTCAACGGTCAAGATATATTGGTCTCCAAGATATTCACATTCAACAACGACACCTCTCAATGAGCCGTTACTATTGACCTGTAACTTTTCAGGCCGAATACCAATATATTTTGCTTCTTCAGGTATTGTTGACTTATCAATTATTCCCCATGAAACCATTCGTTGCACATCAATGATATTGATTTTCGGGTTGCCAACGAACTCTGCAACAAATATACTAGCAGGTTTAAAATACAGCTCTGTTGGTGTTGAAAGCTGAACAAGTTTTCCGTTGTTGAGTAACCCTATCCGATCTGCCATTGTTAGAGCTTCTGTTTGATCGTGGGTAACGTGTATTGTTGTAACTTTGGTTCTCTTTTGCAGTTGAACAATTTCTTGTCGCATTCTTGTACGCAAGTCAGCATCAAGATTTGAGAGTGGTTCATCAAGAAGAAACAGATCAGGCTTTCGAATAATAGCACGACCTAAAGCAACACGTTGACGCTGACCACCTGAAAGCTGTGCGGGGCGGAACGTTAGTCGGTCGGTCATACCTATCATCTCAGCCACTTCAGCAACCCTCTTTTTTATTTCATTTTTCTGTACTTTTGCAATACGAAGAGGAAACGACAGATTCTTCTCAACTGTCATATGAGGATAGAGTGAATAGTTTTGGAAAACCATAGCCACATTTCTATCTTTAGGGAGGAGCTTTTCTATGTGTCTCTCCCCGAGTACAATTTCACCACTATCAGCTTCTTCAAGACCTGCAATACAACGCAACAATGTTGACTTCCCGCATCCTGAGCTTCCCAACAATACTAACAGTTCTCCGTCAGACAGTTCAAAGGAAATATCTGTAAGTACTGTTGTCTTCTTAAATGATTTACGTAGTTGCTGAACAGACAAACGGGACATTAGGCTACTCCCTCCACCCGACCATCCACTATAGTAAAACTCCTACTGTTTTTAAGTAATGCACTCGGAGGAGTAACAGCAGACGTCAAGAATACCTGCCCAAACTTACCAAACGATTCAATCATGGCATGTGCTCTTTTCTCATCAAGCTCCGCAAACACTTCATCGAGGAGAAGGATTGGCTCTGTCCCTTTTTGTTCACGCATAAGATGGTATACAGCGAGTTTCAGACTAATTGCCCCTGTCCGCCACTCCCCTCGGGAGGCATGAGAACGTGCGGGAAAACCGCGTATAGTAAAACTAATATCATCACGATGTGGACCGACAACTGATTTTTTTGTTACGCGTTCTTGCGTATCATGAAGTGTTATTTTTGTCCTAAAAGAATCCTCTATCATCTCACGAGAATCACATTGATCAATATCGCTGGCAGACGGTTGGTAGGTTATTTTCATTTCACTCCCTCCCGATAGATCATAATAATGATCTGTTGCAGGTTGAGAAAGTCTCTTAAGAAACTCAGCACGATTGTGAGTGATGATTGAACCTGTTCGGATTAGAAGCTCGTTATACGGATCAGGGTCAGACTCAGCACGCAAAGCGGCATTCTTTTGTTGAAGTATCCGCTGGTAGTCAGTTAGATGAGAGAGGTACCTGCGTGATACTTGTTAAAGGTATACATCAATAAAGTTCCGACGTACCGATGGAGAGCCTGCAAGAATTTCTGAGTCTTCGGGGCCTGTTGCAACAGCAAAAAACTGTTCGTAAAGCTCTGCTGTACGAATTGCAACGTGATCGATTGTAATCTTTTTCCGTTTCCCTTTCTGATAAGCAACTGCAACTTCTTGTTCCCTCTCCCCATCAAAAACAATTCCTTCGAGACGGTACACATCAGCACCATCTTTGATTAACAAGCTATCGGCAGTTCCTTGGTGTGATCGACCAAGAGTTAAAACAAAAATCGCTTCGAGAAGGTTGGTCTTACCAGCCCCATTATCACCATAAAAGATATTTGTATGATCTGATAAGTTGAGTGAGATACTGTCAAGATTGCGGAAGTTCTTCGCGTGAATCGATCTAATTATCATTAAGATGCCATCTTAGAAAAAAAGAAATGGCAGATCTATGTATCTGCCATTTCATAAATTATCTATCATTATTTAGTCAGCCAACCGCAAAGGCATCACTAAACAAAGGAAATCTTCTTTCGGTACTTCAGTGCTATAAATTAGACCAGCGGCTACCGATGACGACAACTCAAAAATTACTTCTTTTGATTCTATCTTATTTAGAATCTCAGTAATATAGTTTGCGTTGTAGCCCAACTCCATTGTCTCCCCTGTATAGTCACAAGAAAGCGATTCTTTTCCTTCTCCTCCAACATCCGCATTCGTTGTCGAAAGAGTAAGATGGCCATCCTTGAGAGTAAATTTTACTTGATGAGTCAACGCATTCGAAAGAATAGATACACGGCGAACAGCACCCGCAAGTTCTTCACGTGAGATAATCATCTTCTTGTCATTGTTGTCAGGTATAACCTGCTCGTAATTTGGATACGGCCCTTCAAGAAGTCTGGTGGTTAGAATTATATCACCTAGGTTAAAGATCATATTATTCTCACCAAAGATAATCCCTACTTCTGCACTCTCAACATCAATGAGTTTAGGGATAAGGTTCAATACCTTAGGTGGAATAATCACATCTTCATACATTCCTTTTAGTGTTGGGTTCGCACCCGCCATCTTAGCTAAACGATGACCATCAGTAGCAACCATCACCATTTTGTCGCCCTGTGTTTGCCAAAGTACACCATTCAACGCTGGCCTTGTTTCATCATCAGAACAAGCAAAAGTCGTTTTGCGAATCATCGCGACCAGATCCTGACCACTCACCTTTATCTGCTTCTTGGTATTAACTGCAGGAAGTTTTGGATAATCTTCTGAAGGGATAGATGCTATTTTATAGGAACCATTAGGAACTTTCAGTTCTACTCTGGAGCCTGATGTTTCCACAACTATTTCGGATTCTGGAAGTTCTTTTACTATCTCAAAAAGTATTCGTGCAGGCAAAGCCGCTGAACCTTTTTTTGTCACTTCGCAATCGATCGATGCTGTCAAAGAGATATCAAGATCAGTTGCGGAGATCTTTAATTTACTATCCAACGCCTCAACTAAGACATTCGTCAATATCGGCAAAGTAGATTTTGTTGGAACAACCTGAAGTACCTGTTGAAGGTACTGTGCTAATTTTGTTTTTGATAAACTAAATTTCATATATCGAAACTCCGTTCAAATGATATCCACTCTCTTCTTCTTTATTATCTTCTTTTTTATATATCATAAGTAATAGTAATAATACTGTTGATATGTTAACAACACACTATTATTGATAAAAATACCCTGTTTACTGTTTGTTGTACAACTATTTAATAGTATAGTTTTCATCATATGTTGTCATCATTGTTCTGTTGACAATACTCGATGTTACCACTTGTTTATCCACAAAGCCCAGATAGCAGTAGTTATACAATGTTATGAACACTCACTTTCCACATTCGTTAATAAAGTAAATTAGCCGAAATACGGTCAATATTTTCCCTTAGAACCGCATCCCCCGCCATCTTTTTAGAGATCAAATCACACGCATGAATAACTGTGGAATGATCCCGTCCCCCGAAAGAAGCTCCGATATTCTTCAAAGAATTTGTTGTAAGTGACCGTGAAAGATACATAGCAACCTGTCTTGCTAAAACAATATCTGATGTTTTTTTCTTCGCTCGCATCATAGGGGGGTCGATATTAAAAAACTCGGCTGTCTTTTTCAGTATCGTCTCAATATCAATCTGTTTCCGTTGCTGAGAGAGCGTATCACTAAGCACTTTCTCGGCCATAGCAAGGTTCACTTCTACAGATTTCAGTGATGCATAGGCCAAAACCCTAATAAGCGCACCCTCTAACTCACGAATATTGGTTGTTACACGATCAGCAATACACCGAACGACGTTGTCGGGTATTTTGGTCCCCTCCAATTCAAGTTTCTTGAAGAGGATAGCTGTCCTGTTTTCTAAATCAGGGGCTTGTAGGTCAGTGACTAATCCCCATGAAAAACGTGAGAGGAGACGTTCCTCCAACCCTTTAATATCACGAGGAGGCCTGTCTGATGACAGGATAATCTGTTTCCCTTGATGGTGGAGCGAGTTGAATGTATGGAAGAACTGCTCTTGTGTTGATTCTTTTCCCGTAAAGAACTGTATATCATCGATAATCAACACATCTACATCTCGATACATACGGGTAAAATCTGATATAGACCTATCTGAGATTGATGAAATAAAATCAGATGTAAACTTTTCACTAGTAGCATAGACAATACGCTTAGTCGGGAATGATTCAAGGATCGCATTTCCGATTCCTTGAATAATGTGGGTCTTCCCAAGCCCAGTACCACCATAGATATAAAGTGGGTTATACTTTGTTAGTCCTGGACCTTCAGCAACTGCCATAGCGGCGGCGCAGGCAAATTGATTAAAATCACCAACAACAAGTGAATCGAAGTTGTCTTTGTCATTGAGATTGTGGCTTACTGATGCCTTAGGTGTCACCACCGCTTTAACAGGCAATGGTTCGGCTACAAACTCTATATCTGCTTGTTGGGGGGTAGCGCTGTTG
>JAJRUL010000098.1 GCA_024277795.1 Candidatus Zixiibacteriota bacterium | reverse complement strand
CTTGATGTTGTCAAAGCTGCTGATGTTGCTCGACTCGATCAAGAATCATTTGACAAGGAACGTAACAAATTGATCAAGGCCTGCACCCAATGCCATTCCCGTAAATTTGCCGAAGCAGAGATGCAAAAAGGGGATGATCTTATCAAACAGATTGACAGGTTACTGGCTCAAGCAATAGAGATCATTGCAGGACTATACAAAGATGGAATCCTTCCAAAACCAGAAGGTTACGCCTACGCTTACCCCGACTTGCTGACATTCCATGATGCACCGACAAAGATCGAAAGACAACTCTTTGTAATGCACTTGGAGCATCGTATGAGAGCATTTCAGGGTGCTTTCCACAACAACCCGGACTATTCACTCTGGTACGGTTGGAGTGAAATGGTACGCGATCTGGCAGAGATCAAAGAGATGGCGGCAGACCTTCGAGCAGAGCATACGAACTAATAGTGTTTATTGAAAAATACTGATTGATAGTTACGGCGGGTCTTGCAAAGTTGCTTCAGTAACTTTGCAAAACCTGCCGACTTTGTTTCAGGGTTACTCTGTTATCGTTCCATACAATCTTCGTAGCACAGAGTCCGCTTGCGGACCTGCGAATCTGTATAAGAAAGAGCACACTCTGCATATTCTCGGCATCGCGAAGAGCCAAGCGACGTGGTAATCTCGTCAGGTCATGACAAACATTGCCACAACCTGACCAATTAACAAAGCCAATGCACCTACACCTCGTAAACGATCCGTCCTCCCAAAATCGTTTTTTCAACCCGAGCATTGAGCTTCCAACCTATATATGGTGAGTTCTTCGACAATGATCTGAACTTATCCGCTCGAACTGTCCATTTCTTGTCAGGATTGATTATCACAATATCAGCAGGAGAATCAATAGCCATTGTTCCCCCGGGAAGCCCTAGAATTCGCGCAGGATTGACAGTCATTTTGGCAATAGCATCTGCCCAACTTAGATACCCTTTGTCAATAATATACGTCTTGATCAATCCAAGTGATGTCTCAAGGCCGATCATACCGGGAGGAGCTTTATCAAACTCACAGTCTTTCTCTTCTTCTGAATGTGGTGCATGATCAGAGGCAATACAATCAATCGTGCCGTCGATAAGGCCTTCCACCACCGCCTCACGGTCAGCTTCAGAACGTATCGGAGGATTAACCCGCAGATTTGTATTAAAAGCTTTCCCGATTTCATCATCAGTCAGGATCAAATGATGGGGTGTAACTTCACAGGTGACATTGATCCCTTCCGCCTTTGCACGCCGTACAGCATCAACCCCCGCACGGGTGCTGATATGTTGAATATGCAAGCGCCCACCAGTTAAACGACAGAGTGATATGTCACGCTGAACAGCGATCTCTTCAGCAACAGGAGGGGCACCTCGCAAACCAAGACGAGTCGACTCATATGATTCGTTCATGATCGCACCGTCACATAACTGTGAATCTTCAGCATGTTGCATCACGGGGATATCAAACATCTTCGCATATTCCAAAGCATGTCTCATCACCTGTGCATCCTGCAGATATGTACCATCATCAGTTATTCCGACTGCCCCCATATTGACAAGATCACCTATCTCAGAGAGCTCAACCCCTAGCCGTCCTTTTGTAATTGCTCCAATTACATATACACGTGCGTCGGCATTCTTGGCACGGTCTTGTACAAATTTGACTGTTTCCTGATTGTCAATACACGGTGTTGTATTTGGCATACAGCACAACGATGTAAACCCTCCGGAAGCAGCGGCACGACATCCCGACTCAACAGTCTCTTCATCTTCACGGCCAGGTTCTCTCAAATGCACATGAATATCAATCAAGCCCGGTACAACAAGTTTACCAGTCGCGTCAATAAACTGTTCATCACTTAACGACTTCATCTCCCGAGTGATCGATGCTGATTCCTTTTCGATCTTCGCAATCTTTCCATCTTTGACAAATACATGTGCTTCCTTGCCAAACCCGAGGGCTGGATCAATAACCCGACCGTTGGCAATTACAAGATCATATTTCTTACTCGGCATCTTCAACCCCCTCATCCTGACCTCGAAGCAAGTAAAGAACAGCCATACGAACCGCCTGACCGTTGGTGACCTGTTCGAGTATAACCGACCTCGGGCCATCAGCCACTTCCGATGTTATCTCAACACCGCGATTCATCGGCCCCGGATGCATAATTGTATAATTCTTCCTCAACCGCTTCAATCTTTCTTTGTTGATTCCAAACAAATTAGTGTATTCTCTCTGTGACGGAAAAAGTCCCGACTGTTGGCGTTCCAATTGAATTCTCATAACATTTACTACATCAGCACCATCGAGTGCCTCATCAATATCAGTATAAACATCACAACCGAGCTGTTCAATTTCGTATGGCATCAAAGTAGCAGGTCCACAGAGTGCTACAGAAGCTCCCATGGTCTTTAGCCCCCAGATATTAGACCTGATAACCCGCGAATGCTTTACATCTCCCACAAGCACAACCCGTAAACCGTCAAGCTTTCCATATTTCTGACGGATAGTATACATATCGAGCAGTGCTTGAGTCGGATGTTCATGAGCACCATCACCAGCATTGATGATATTGGAGTCCATACATTGGGTGAGAAAATATGGCGCACCTGTTGAACCATGCCGAACAACAACCATATCGATTTTCATCGCTTCAATGTTCTGCACTGTATCACGGAGTGACTCACCTTTTTTTACTGATGAAGTCGAGGTGCTAAAATTGACTGTATCTGCCGAAAGACGTTTCTCTGCTAGTTCGAAAGAGATTCGCGTTCGAGTAGATGCTTCGTAAAACAGATTTAGAATAGTAATTCCTCTGAGTGTCGGAACCTTTTTGATCTTCCGATCGAGCACCTCTCTAAAACTCTCAGCCGTATCAAGAATAAGACTGATATCACTTGCAGGCACACCTTCGAGGCCAAGCAAATGACGAGAACTGAGTTTACTCATTTACTTCCCCCTTTCCCGATTTTTTTCTTTGTCTTAGTCGCCTTTTTCTTGCTTGTTGTCCTTGATTTCTTCTTCCCTCTGATCACATAAACCTGATCAGTCCCTTCCTTCTCCTTTATCTCAAGAACAACTCGATCTTCCCGTCTTGTCGGTATATTTGCACCAACATAGTCAGCTTTAATCGGTAATTCACGATGCCCCCGATCGACCAAAACAGCAAGTTGAATTGTACGTGGACGACCAAAATCTATAATCTGATCAAGAGCCGCCCGAATCGTACGACCCGTAAACAGTACATCATCGATCAAAATCACGTTACGATCAACAATATCGAACAACATCTCTGTTCGCTGAACAATAGGTTGATCGAGACTGGATAGCACATCATCTCGATACAGCCCGATATCCATCAAACCGACAGGGACTTTCACCCCTTCAAGTTCTTCAATAGTCGTGGCAATTCGTTTTGCCAGCGGTGCACCCCTTGTGAGAATGCCAACGATGACAAGCGACTCAGCACCCGAGTTATGTTCGAGTATTTCATGCGCTATTCGTGTAAGCGCACGGCTGATCTTCTTCTCATCAAGGATAAGATCATGAGAGCTCAATGAGACCTCCTCATAAATTGGATAGTTATATATGCAAAGAATTCTATTATCAGAAATACTGAAAATGCTGGGGATATATATGAACTGGCAAAAACTGATGACAACATGTATATCCTTTGGTAACCTCACCGGATTACCTTAAAAGGTTCGTTATTCCCTTTAATAGTGTCTCGCACTAGGGAATAAATACGGAGGTCAGTATAGCATGATGAGGCAGACAGTCAAGTCTGTCTGCAGAAAAAAAACAACTTTACTGAAGAAAATTGCGTGACCAACTAACTGACGACAGGATTTCATTGGACAAAGAATATTGATTCAGCATTTCGGTCATAATCTGTGCAGATGAACGATCAATCCCCATCACTAATACTGAGTCTGAGAGCGTTTCGACAATATCACCATCATGGGTTATGATCATTATCCCTTTTTCAAGGACTTTTAACCTTTTCACCAATTCGACAAATAGCCCAACGCCCGAAGGGTCTAGTCCGCAGGTAGGTTCATCGAAAATAATAATATCAGGATCTGTCGCCAGAAGTGTCGCAAATGCAAGCCTTCTTTTCTCTCCCCCTGAAAGACTTAACGGATCACGTGATGCAAACTGGGTATAAGATAATCCAACCAAGTCCAACAGATTCGCAATCGAGGAATCATCCAAATCAACACCAATATTGCTAGGACCAAATCTTAACTCTTCAGCAACAGTCGACAAAAAGAACTGACGCTCAGGTTGTTGTAAAACAGTTACTACCCTACCTGCCACAGATTTAGGCTCAATAATCACACTATTATTGTCATAGTAATTCCGCTCACCAAGCTGTGGATCAATCAAACCACAGAGCAACAAACTCAATGTGCTTTTTCCACAACCTGACTCGCCGATAACTGAAACAACCTCGCCTGAATGAAGGTCAAGAGACAAATGCTTAATCAAATCCTGGTCATTTACAAATGAAAAGCTGATCCGTTTGGCCTTCAGACTGTCAACTTTTGTAATTGTATTGCGTTCAATATTCCCAAATTGCAATATCTCTTTAGTCTCTATCATAGATTGCGGTTCAACAAGTAGCCCACATTTCCGACAAAAGTCTTCATTTTCAAATATGCGATCCGGCTTCTCATCTGCAACCAATGCTCCCTGATGAAAGACAAGCATACGATCATAGGCCTGTGCAACTTGTGGGTATTGAGTAATATGAATTTGGATCATCTCGGGATGTTGCTTTCTTAAGTGTTGCAACTCCTCCTGTAATGATGCTTTCCCCTTTTGATCAAGAAATGAGTCAGGTTCATCAAGAAGAAGAATATCTGGCTCAGTTACCATGACTGATGCCAGAGCAACTCTCTGCTTCTCACCACCTGACAATTCCGATGTCAACCTGTTGCGCAATTTTTCAATTCTAAAACGCTTGAGTTGATCGTCAACTCTCTTGTGCATCTCAATTGGATCAACACCGAGATTCTCAAGAGTGAATGCAATCTCCTTTTCGACAGTAACCGCAACGATCTGATTGTCAGGATTTTGAAAAAGCATGCCGATTACAGGCTCTCCTCCTTCCCGACCACCGAGTTGGAGTTGCCCTCGCAATGGCTCCAATAGACCCGCCACAATTCGAACAAAAGTAGTCTTTCCAGAACCATTTGCCCCCATGACTGCAACAGATTCCCCTTGATTGATTTCCATGTTCAGATTGTCAAGCGCAGGGAAATCGGCATTACCATATCGAAATGTGATATGTGTCAACTTAAGCATAATAAGAGCAATAATATAGTACAAAACAGCCGCTCCCTGCAATGCAGACAGCGGCTTCATTCTACATATCTATAATATTAGCCTTTGTAGCAAACATCGAGATTTCTCGCCGCCCCTACCTCATCAAGCCTTCTCACAGGGGTCGTGTGCGGAGCCGCTTTGACCATCTCAGGATCAGTCTCTGCTTCATGAGCTATCTGTTTCATAATCTCAGCAAATCTATCCAACGTCTCTACACTCTCGGTCTCAGTCGGTTCAATCATCAATGCCTCGGGGACAATCAACGGGAAATAATTCGTCGGGGAGTGAACACCAAAATCAAGCATCCGCTTTGAAATATCTGAAGTCCGCACACCGAGTTTTTTCTGGCGATTCCCGCTGAGTACAAACTCATGCATACAATGTTGATCATACGGCAGATCATAGTATTCTCGAACTATCTCCTTGAGATAGTTGGCATTAAGCACAGCATTTTCACTAACTCTGCGCAATCCTGTACCACCGAGCGTATGAATATAAGCATAAGCCCGAACCATATTCCCGAAGTTGCCAAAATACCCGTGTAAGCGTCCAATTGATAAGGGACGATCATAATTAAAGAATAGCGAACCATCCTCCTTCTTTTCCAATACCGGAAGAGGGAGAAACGGTTCAAGTTCCTTTGTAACTGCTACTGCACCAGCACCTGGACCACCCCCACCATGCGGGGTTGAGAACGTCTTATGTAAATTGTAGTGCATAATATCAAACCCGACATCCCCGGGACGATATAATCCCATGTGTGCGTTGACATTGGCACCGTCATTGTACATCAAACCGCCACCTGCGTGAACAATATCTGCTATCTGCTGACAATTCGACTCAAACAGACCAAGAGTATTCGGATTAGTCATCATCATACCCGCAACATCATCACTCATAACTTCAGCAACGACCGAAGGTTCAATGATACCTTGTGCATTACTTTTCACCTGAATCGTGGTATATCCAACTGCCGTTACTGATGCAGGATTTGTTCCGTGAGCAGAGTCAGGTATTATTATTTTCTTAGGAGATCTCCCGTTTTGTTGATGATACGCTCTCATAATGAGCAAACCTGCAAACTCGCCTTGTGCACCTGCTACTGGTTGCAATGACACAGCATCCAACCCTGCTATTTCTGCAAGATCTGTTGAGAGCTCGTAAATAAGTCTCAAAATGCCCGGGGCTGAACTGCAAGGTGCTAGCGGGTGATGATCGGTAAAGCCGTGCAATGATGCCGCAACATCGTTGAGCTTAGGATTATATTTCATCGTACAGGAACCGAGAGGATAAAACCCTTTGTCAATATGATGATTCTTCACTGAGAGTGCGACAAAGTGTCGCATCGCTTCCCCTTCGGTCACTTCGGGTAGCTGAGCCTCTTCAACGCGAAGGAATTCATCGGGAATCTTCGAGAGAATCTCCTGTTCACTATTCTGTGTATTCGGAAGAGTGTACCCGCATCTTCCCTTAACTGACTTTTCGTATATCAAATTCTTCTCTTCCATTCTCAACAACCTTAAGTAGTCTTCCTTATTCTCCCTTGAGTTTCGCTATCTGTTCTCGTGCATATTTCACATCTTCAGACATCGGATGCTTACTTATAAACATCTCAAAAGCACGAATCGAGGCGACTGTATCACCTTTCTGTTTGTAACAGATAGGTATATAGATTTCGGCAAGCTGACCGAAACCGTCCCCGTCAAAATCCTTAGACACAGCTTCAAACTCACGTAGTGCTTTATCATAATCTTTTGCCCTGCGATACAAATCAGCACGTGAAATACGACTCTCACCCGAAAGTGAATCGGTCTTAGAACCTGAAGCTATTACCTTATCCAACCACTTGAGAGCATCTTCGGATTTTCCACGATATTTGTATTTATCCGCTATTTCAAACGCCATAACTCGATCAGGATTTGCCTTAAATTTATTGAGTAAATCATCAAGCGTCCCTATACCTTTACCATAATTGATCAGGGTCTCAACAAAGTCATTTGCAGGGGCGAAACCAACTATACGATCAACTTCCTGACGATCCTTGTGAATAAGCACATTTGTCGGATATCCGCTCACGGCAAATTCGCGAGCCAATGCAGTATCAACTTCCGCATTAATTTTCACCAATGTCATCTCATCTCTGAAAAAAGCAACAACTGCAGGGTCAATGAACACGACCGTGTCCAACATCTTACAATAGTGTCACCAATCGGTATAGAAATCAATCAATATCTGTTGACCATCAGGTGTTTCGGCAATCGCAGTATCAAGGTTCGTATAATACTTAGCCATTCCCGCATACGATGTCGATGCAAACAAGATCAAGAGTAGTGCAACAACCCGTGCATATACATTCTTATTCATAAAGACTCTGTCCTTCAGAAACGTGTTAATCTTCCACCCGAATTAAATCATCCCCTAACACTGCACCAAGTACCACTTCAGCATCATCTTGAAATTCACGAGGAACCATGATAACATTCATCTCGCTTGAACTATTCAATAAACCTGACTGAAAGTCCATACCTTTCCCGTATGCGTTGAAACTAGTGCTCAGTATAACTGACGGGATATTATTAGAATCAAGAGAACCTTTGGCCAGTTCAGTCTTCATTTGTGATGAAACCTTACCCATCACGACCCAACTTTCATCAGGAACCATTGCCACAGGAGACTGTGGTTGAAGTTGGTCTACGAGAGCTTCATTACAATCAGGGCAGACCAAAACTTCCGCTTGATATTCATATCTACATTGCGGACAAAATGACATATTATTTATCCTTTTTCTGCCATTGATCACCCATAGTCATCTCAAGTACTTCAACAGCTTCGTTATACTGCCCAACAGGTACACTTATTTCAAAAGCAGGTGTGTCAGCCTTATAGAATGGATTCAACGGCAAACCTGCCGCTCCAAAAAAACCTGACTTTGAAATAACAACGACCTCAATATCTGATGACTTGAGTGTTTCCTCAGCCAATCCCGCAAGCACTGAGTTTTCAACAGTCCCGACAACTACCCAACTATCCCCTTGTCCAATCTGTTGTAAATCAGTGCCACAAATATAACAAGAATTGGGTGTGCCTTCGAGCTGTGTTTTACATTCTGGACAATACATTGTTGACCGACAACTCCCTCAGACCTTCAACAAATTGATCTATCTGCTGTGCTGATCGTTTTTCTGTCAAAGCCACAATTAAGCAATCGTCCATCCCGTCATACCAACGTCCTGCAGAAATTCCAGGTAAGATATTCTTTTCAACCATCGCAACTACTACATCTTGTGCAGGACGTGCTGTTTTCACAGCAAATTCACGTACAAAAGGTCCGTCAAAATACATTTCGAACCCATCAATCTCACATATTCTTTTGGCCGTGGCCTGTGCTCGTTCAGCAGATAACAAAGCTACTTGCCGTATACCTTGCTTACCCAAAAGGCTTAAATAGATTGTGGCCGCAGTCGCACATAAAGCCTGATTAGTACAGATATTGGATGTTGCTTTATCACGTCGGATATGTTGTTCTCGAGTTTGCAAAACAAGCGTATACGCATCACGACCATCTACATCTTTCGTACGACCGGCTATTCTTCCAGGCACAGAACGGACCAACTCCTGTTTTACAGCGAGAAAACCAAGCAACGGGCCACCGAATGAAACAGGGATTCCCAACGGTTGAGCTTCTCCTATCACAACATCAGCACCATACTCACCAGGGGTTTTCAAAATCGCTTGAGCTATAGGGTCGACAGCCATCACGAGTTTTGCACCTACTTGCTGAGTCATCCTACTAAGCGGTTCAATCTGCTCAAGCAGGCCGAAAAAATTCGGTTGGGCAATAAGCACTCCAGCAGTATTTTCATCGATCGCATCTTCCATCGCCTGCAGGTCAGTAATACCTTTGGTCATCGGAACTACGACCTGAATCACATCGAGACCGCTCATATAAGTTTGTATCACTTCCCGATACAAAGGACTTACAGACTCAGATACTATGATCTTATTTCTTTTTTTTGAAGCTCGAATAGTGAGCATCAAAGCTTCAGCCGAAGCCGACGCACCATCATACATTGAAGCGTTGGCAACATCCATACCAGTTAGACGACAGATATGTGTCTGGAATTCATATATTATCTGCAGAGTCCCTTGAGCAACTTCAGCCTGATATGGTGTATAGGCAGTCATGAATTCAGGTCTATTGAGGATTGGAGCCACCGCAGACGGTATAAAATGATCATACACTCCACCACCAGCAAAGCTCGTCAAACCTGCTTTATTCTCTAGTGACATTGCTTCTATGTCAGTAAGAAGCTCCATCTCAGAAAGAGAGGGGATATTCAATGGACGTTTCAGACGCAATTCTTCTGGAAGCGGGGCTAAAAGCTCTTCAAACTGCTTAACTCCAATCTTGTCGAGCATCCTACGTCGATCATCATCTGTATTCGGAATATATGGCATCTATTGCTCTCTCAATTCATCATTACATAACCAGTCAAACGACTTGGCTATCTCATTCTCACTCAGCAATCAACCCTTTGTATGCTGTGGCATCCAAAAGCTCAGCAACATGATCAGGTTGACTAATCTCAAGTTTAATCATCCAACCCTCACCATATGGATCCTGATTGATTACCATTGGTTCATCTTCCAAAGCATTATTCACTTCAATAACTTTTCCTGACAAAGGGGCAAACAACTCAGAAACAGCTTTGACTGCTTCGATTGTCCCAAACGCTTGTGCTTCCTCTATTGTGTCATCGACACTAGGTAATTCAACAAAAACGATATCTCCAAGTTCCCCTTGAGCATAATCTGTGATACCGATTGTGGCAGTTTTATCCTCTATCCGTATCCACTCATGCTCCCTTGTGTACAGTAAATCGACAGGTATATTCACCCAAGCCTCCACAGTTAATTCTCCTCGCCAGTATTAATAGCGTCCTTGTCAGTTTCAACCTCATGAGTAGTAACGATTGAATCTGGCCGATCTGTTGTTGTCGTTTTTGCCTCACCCTGACGACGAATCGTCAGTTGGGCTGAGGACTCCCCCGGCAAATCCTCTTCAGACTGTTCAACGTTGAACTTCTTTTCCATGAAATCGATGCTATAGTTACCCGCGAGGAAATCTTTATGTTGAAATATTTTCTGATGAAATGATATAGTCGTTGGAATCCCTTCAATAACCATCTCTTCTAATGCAAAACGCATTTTCACGAGAGCTTCCTTACGTGTTCTGGCTCTGACAATCAGCTTGCCGATCATCGAGTCATAATACGGTGGAATGCTGTACCCTGTATAAACAGCACGGTCAATTCTGATACCGGGCCCTCCGGGCATATGCATAGCAGTTATCTTACCGGGCATCGGCCGGAAATCTTTATCAGGATCTTCAGCATTGATTCGACATTCGATTGCCGCCCATTTTGGCTTCAAATCTTCCTGCTTGTAAGTCAGTTTTTCGCCTAAGGCGACTTTCAACTGATCTTTTACAAGGTCTACTTCATAGGCCTCTTCTGTTATCGGATGCTCTACCTGAATTCTGGTATTCATCTCCATGAAATAAAAATTATGGTCAGAGTCGACAAGAAATTCAATTGTTCCAACTCCTCGATAACCTGCTACTCTCGCACCATTGACTGCCGCTTCCCCCATACGTTGACGGAGTTCATCATCAACAATCGGCGATGGAGTCTCTTCGATCAATTTTTGATGTCGCCGTTGGATAGAACAGTCACGCTCACCAAAATGGAAATAGTTACCATGTGTATCACCAATGATTTGAATCTCCACATGGTGGGGATCGATCACGAGCTTTTCTAAATACAAATCAGGGTTACCAAAAGCACTACCTGCTTCAGTTGAAGCCAAATGGAATCCACGCTCACACTCAGCATCATCATAGCAAACTCGCATCCCCTTGCCACCGCCACCCGAAACTGCCTTCAATATGACAGGATAACCGATTTCATTTGCCAACTTGGCCGCATCACTAAAAGTTGGGACAATCCCTTCAGAGCCAGGTATACACGGAACCCCAGCCTTTTTCATTAAAGTCTTTGCTTGAATCTTATCACCTAAATTGCGAATCTGTTCAGGTGTGGGGCCAATAAAAGTAAGATCACATGACTCACAGATCTCAGCAAAATCAGCATTCTCCGCTAAGAATCCATAACCGGGATGGATAGCTCCAGCATTGGTTACTTCAGCGGCGGCAATGATCCGTTTGAAATCGAGATATGATAAATTAGCAGGACCAGGACCAATACAGATATCCTCATCTGCAAAGCGGACATGAAGAGCATCTCGATCTGCTTCAGAATAGACTGCTACAGTTTTCAATCCCATCTCACGGCAAGCACGAATAATTCTCAACGCGATTTCACCGCGATTGGCGATTAGTACTTTATCAAACATAGTTCCTTCCATCACCTTTCATACGCCTGCAGAAACCGACCCCTGCAGAACAGACAAGTTGTACAATATACTGTAATTAGACCGATTTGCCAACTGCAAAGGTTGCCAAATCGAAGCCGAAAAACTAAGAAAGCTCTTGAATAATTATGCCCAGTTCGGCACTGATATGTAACATGAGATCTTCGAATTATACGGTTGTTATCTTAGAACAACAACCCTATAAGTAATCAATACTTGCTGAATCCTTGAGAGCCGGGAGATGGTTCGGCAGGTGAATCATTATCGCTATCTTCCCAACGATCCGAAGAACCGGTAATACCTTTTACTCTGAGGTCAAAATCATCAGGGTTCGATGCCTGAATCATTGCTTGCTCAAAATCGATATGCCCCTGTTTGTACAGTTTCATTATTGCTTGATCAAAAGTCTGCATACCATACTGCACAGATCCCTGCTCCATCAACTCAGGGATATTTACTGTCTTATCCGCATCCATAATACACTCGCGGATTGCACCAGTATTAATCATCACCTCAAGCGCAGGAATCCGTCCAGGCATATCACAACGTACCAACAGTCTTTGACATAAAATAGCTTCAAGTGTACCTGCTAGAAGCAACCTGATTTGTTGGTGCTGGTGAGGTGGGAAAAAACTGATTATACGACTAATTGTCTCCTGAACATTCATCGTATGTAATGTTGTAAGCACCAAGTGTCCTGTATCCGCAGCTGTCAATGCTATCGACATTGTTTCAAGGTCACGGATTTCACCAATCAAGATCACATCAGGATCTTGACGGAAGGCATGGCGCAAAGCTGAAGCAAATGTTTCGGTATCTCCACCGACCTCACGTTGAGATATTATCGATTTCTTATCACGATAGATATATTCGATAGGATCTT
>JAJRUL010000097.1 GCA_024277795.1 Candidatus Zixiibacteriota bacterium | reverse complement strand
TGATCCCCTGCGATTCAATGTTATTGACAATATAGGTGAGATTGCCAAGAAGATCAGCACTTCCTTAGATGTAGAGTTGGTTGAGACTGAGACTGAGACTGAGACTGAGACTGAGACTGAGACTGAGACTGAGGCTGAATAGAAGGATAGTCCGAAGGATTACGGATAATGCTTGATAACAACGCGTTTGTATTTGAAAATGTCTTCTACTCGTATGGGAATCAAGAAGTGTTGACTTCTGTTGACTTGCAGATTGGGAGGAATGAGCTTGTCTGGATAGTCGGTCCAAATGGCGGGGGAAAGACAACGCTGGTAAAACTACTTGTCGGGCTTTTGCAACCTGAGAGAGGGACTATCAAAGTACTGGGGAGAGACCCGTTGCACGCACGGTATGGAATCGGTTATATGCCTCAGCATTCTCATTTTGATAGTCATTTTCCAATAACAGTTGAGGAAGTAGTCCTGACAGGGTTATCCGACAGAAACACAAGTTTTGGCCGTTACCGTAAGAGTCACAGAGTTAAAGCGATAAAAGCGTTAAATCAGGTAGGGCTCGGTGCAGTCTCTTCTGCACGATTAAATGAACTCTCGGGCGGTCAGCAGAGACGGGTAATGATTGCGCGTGCTCTTGCCAGCGAACCTGAGTTATTGGTTTTGGATGAACCGACCGCAAATCTCGATATGAGAGTAGAGAAAGAATTAAATCAACTTCTTTTGGAACTGAGCAATTCTGTAACTGTGGTGATGGTTTCCCATGATCCTGCGTTTGTCTCTGGTGCTGTACAAAACGTCATCTGTGTAAGCAGAACTGTTGCAGTTCATCCTACTACAGAAGTGAACCATGACTTTCTTACAAACATGTATGGTAATGATGTGAGAATCGTTCAACATGACCGTCAGGGAGAAGATCATCATCATGAGTGAGTTTTTTCATGCAGTCGGACAATATACTTTCCTTCAGAATGCACTACTCAGCGGAATTCTGGCTTCGGTTTCATGTGGAATAATCGGGACGTATGTTGTAGTCCGACGGATAAGTTATTTGGCGGGGGCAATTGCTCATACGGTCTTAGCAGGTTTAGGGGTAGCAAACTATATACGAATTGTTTATGACATCAAATGGTTGCTTCCGATGCACGGTGCTCTTATTTCTGCACTAATCGCCTCACTTATAGTCGGTTGGGTAAGCCTCAAGTCAAAAGAGAGAGAAGACACAGTGATCGGTGCAATCTGGGCAATAGGGATGGCAGTCGGTATTCTCTTTATCTTCAAAACACCTGGCTACAACCAAGAATTGATGAGTTATCTTTTTGGCAATATTCTTATGGTTCGATCTGCTGATATCTGGTTGATTGCACTTCTTGATATTGCAATTGTCATTGGCGGTGTTTTATTTCTCAATCGTTTGAGGGCTGTGTGCTTTGATGAAGAGTTCGCCAGAGTACGAGGAATCAATGTCGAGTTTTGGTATCTATTCCTTTTGGTGATGACTGCACTGACAGTTGTCATTATGGTAAGTATTGTTGGAATTGTATTAGTTATAGCTCTGTTGACGCTTCCTGCGGCGATTGCAGGCAGGTTTGCTAAAAATCTGTTTCAGATGATGATGATTTCGGTTGTCCTGAGTATGTTTTTTACGACAGGGGGGATTGCTCTTTCATACCAACCGAATTTGCCACCGGGGGCGACGATCATTCTCGTTGCCGGCTCCTGCTACCTGCTGGTCAATCTGTTTGGCCGATTGGTATCCAAGCTGAGGGCTTGATCTAAGATGTTCCAATGATATTTGACAGAATGGACTCATTGAGGTATTATGTCATAGTAGGTTTTACCCATTGAACGAGGGGAAAGTATGAAGTCTCAGAACACGATTACAACAAATCTAAGACTCAGCCTGATTGTAGTGACATTACTGCTGATTTTATGCTCGAACATATTTGCTGCTAATGTCACCGATGGAGCTTATCAATTCAACGGTATTGATCAAGGGCTTTACTTCTCTGCAGGTGGACCTCCATACGGAAACGAAGGCACAATAGAAGCATGGTTCTATTTGGATTCTTACAAAGCAACATCATCGGCTATCTACTCAGATTGGGATGTAAATCCAGGCAAACTGCTGAGACTTTTTGTCAATACCGACAATAGGGTGGAGCTTTATCGTGCCGCTGTTGTAGGAGTACCAACTCAGGCACTTGCTAGTAGTACAATTATCGAGACGGGGAGATGGTATTATGTCGCTGCAACATGGGAGGTTGGTCAACATACAAGAATCTATATCAATGGTGTCGAAGACACTGTATCAAGTAACATATTGAACGCCGTTAACAACAGTTCCTCTAACGGAGTGCAAGTTGGTTATAGTCATTACAATGGTTTTTATGAGCTTTTTTACCCTGGAAAGATAGATGAAATACGTGTTTCCAACCTAGTCCGTACCGCATCGGAAATATCAAATTACTATGCAAGCGGTAGTGAAATGGTGTCGGATGCGAATACTTCGTTGCTTTGGCACATGAATGGCCTTGCAGGAACACCGGGAAAACTAGATAATGCTCAGGGCGATCCGACCTTTGATCTGACCGAATATAATAAC
>JAJRUL010000096.1 GCA_024277795.1 Candidatus Zixiibacteriota bacterium | reverse complement strand
CGTTATGGTCCTAATGGTAATTGTGGCGCCAATGCCTGCCCATCCGGCAAGCTTCGTGTCGTTGCTATGGCCGAGACCAATAATGGTGCTAACCACCCGTCGTGCTTTACAACGGGTCCATCTGCTTCCAATGAGTTGGTTAATTTGCAATTCTTGGTAACGAATGACCGTACGTTTGAATGTCAGTATGTGCCGATTCGTTGGTGCTGGTATGACTGTGGTGATAACGGTATTTCATCGGTAACCGGTGATACTCTGTTTATCAGCCGTCATGTTTATTACTCTGATAATGCTAATCCTATTGAGCAATTTGGTCAGGGTTACCCGACCAACTTTGGTGCACAGGAAAACTGTGACATTGATACAGGAGACGGTAAACCTGATCTGTTACGCTTGATTGATTTCCAGAATGGTGGAATTGATATAGTTTGTGCCGACTCGATCGATGCTCGCGGTGACTTGAACCTTAACGGTCTTGATAATGAAATTGCTGATGCAGTTTTATATACGAACTACTTCATCCACGGTCTTGCCGCCTTCACGATCAATCCTGAAGGTCAGACAGCAGCTTCTGATGTGAATGCTGATGGTATTCCATTGTCCGTAGGTGATTTGGTTTATCAGATCCGTATAATTGTAGGTGATGCACTTCCTTATCCTAAGGTTGTCACACCGACAACAGTAAACTTTGCCAATAACCATGGTACCCTGACTGTGAACGGCGACGTTCCAATGGGTGCTGCTTTTGTTGTTGTTGAAGGTAATGCGACTCCAGAGCTGTTAGCCGATGGCATGGAGATGCGTTATGCATATGATGGTCAGAACACTCGCGTGATAGTCTACTCGTTTGATCGTGGTAGCTTCAGTGGTGAGTTCTTACAGGTTGACGGTGATATAGTATCTCTTGAGATGGCGACCTATGATGGTTTCCCGGTAGTTACTAAGACTGTTCCTGTAGACTTTGTTCTTAACCAGAACTATCCTAACCCGTTCAACCCGACTACTACCATTAGCTTTGCTTTGCCAACCGCTAGTGACTACAGCTTGGTCATTTACAATGTAAATGGACAGGAAGTTGCTCAGTTTGCTGGTTCATCAGAAGCTGGTATTATTGATCTTGAATGGGATGCCGCCTCTAATGCAAGTGGAATTTACTTCTACAAGCTTACAGCAGGTGACTTTACGGATACTAAGAAGATGGTTCTGCTGAAATAAGATACTTTGCCGGCTCTTTAATGAGCAGATAAGGTATCCTGTGCAAACTGATACCTCAGTAATGAGTAGATGAGTTTGATGCAGATACATATTCAAACAAAGCCCCGCTTACTCAGCGGGGCTTTGTCGTAATATGAATTATATTGTCAGTGTAACGAAGTAGCATAACTCACACTTTGAGACGCAAACCGTTTGACAAATCTATCCCATTCTCATATTCTTATGTCTCTGTTCAAGGATCGTGGATGCTGAAAAAAGGAATATATTGTAGATATTTGGAGGGTCTCCGGTGAAGGAATTTACAAGCGAAAAAATCAGAAATCTTTGTTTAGCAGGTCAACGCGGGTGCGGAAAAACAAGCGTGGCCGATGCTATCGCCCACGCTACTGGAGTCAATAACAGAATAGGCCGAGTTGATGACGGTTCATCATTTCTCGATTATATGGATGATGAGATTAGCCGTAAAACAACGCTTTCATCCAAGTTGATGGCTTGCGAATGGAAAGATGTCAAGTTGAACCTCTTAGATTGCCCGGGACATGCAGATTTTATCGGAGAACTTTTGGCTTGTGCGAGAGTTGCTGATGCCGTCGGTTTTGTTGTGTCTGCTCCTGCTGGAGTAGAAGTTGGAACTCAAATGCAGTGGAAGTCTCTTGATGAGCATAACATTGCTCGGTTTTTCTTTGTCAACAAGTGCGACGCTGAAAATGTAAACTGGAAGACATGCTTAGATTCCATCAAGACAGCATTTGGAAAACAGGTTGTTGCTGTTGAGCTGCCCATTGTTGAAGGAGAATCGTTTAAAGGACTTATTGATCTTCTTACGATGAAAGCCTATGACTATAGTACCGATGGTGAACGTAAAGAGATCGACATCCCTGCTAATCTGAAGGATGATGCGGAAGCTGAGAGAGAAGCACTAATAGAAGTGGCGGCTGAAGCAGATGATGACCTGTTGGAAAAGTTCTTTGAAGATGGGACCTTGAGTGATGAAGATATTGTCAAAGGCATTCATCATGGTATCGATCGACAGAAAATATATCCTGTCCTATTTGGTGCTGCAACAGGAAATATGGGAATTCAGGTCTTACTTGATTTCGTTGCAACATACTTGCCTGCACCAAATGAAATGGGTGGAGCTAAGGCGTTTCTTACAGATAAGGATGAACCTGTAGAGGTCTCCTGTGATAGTTCTGGTAAGCCTCTCTTGTTTATTTTCAAAACCCTAACCGAGGGACATTTGGGTGAGATGGCCTTTTTCCGAAATTACTCAGGCACGATTAGTTCTGGTGCAAATCTGAAGAACCAAAGATCTAAATCAACTGAGAGGGCTGCCCAAATATATACTATGCAAGGCAAGAATCGCCTTGACCTTGGAAAAGTTGTTGCGGGTGATATTGGTATCCTTGTTAAGTTGAAGGATACAAATACTGGGGACACCTTATCAGATGCCAGCCAGGATATTTCTCTTCCTCCTGTAGTATACCCGAATCCTGTCATGGATGTTTCTATCAAACCTAAAGCTCGTGGTGATGAAGAAAAAGTCGGAACTGGCTTGAATAAACTCGCGCATGAAGATCCTTCATTCAAAGTTGTTGCTGACGGAGCCTTGCATCAAACTGTTCTATGGGGACAGGGGGCAACCCATGTCGAGATTATCACAAAGCGCTTGAAAGATCGATTTGGTGTTGAGGTTGATCTACTCCGTCCTCGTATCCCCTATCGTGAAACTATAAAAGGAAAGACAGAGAAGCAGTACCGTCACAAGAAACAATCGGGCGGACGTGGACAGTTTGGCGATGTACACCTTCGTATTGAACCGAATAAACGTGGTGCAGGATTCGAATTTATCGATGAAATCAAAGGTGGAGTTATTCCAAGCAAGTTCATTCCTGCGGTTGAAAAAGGTGTAGTTGAAGCTATGGAAAACGGTGGGTTGGCAGGCTCACAAGTTGTTGATGTAAAAGTTGCTCTCTTTTATGGCTCATACCACGATGTTGACTCTTCTGATATGGCTTTCAAGATTGCAGGTCTCATGGCTTTCAAAGAAGGCTTCATGGAATGTAAACCTGTTCTATTGGAACCGATCTACTCAGTTGAAATACTGGTACCAGATGACTTCACAGGTGATGTCATGGGTGATCTGTCGTCACGCCGAGGTAAGATTGCGGGAATGGATCCTGAGGGAGGATCTCAACGGATTCGAGCAACAGTACCTCAAGCAGAAATGTACCAATACTCAGTTGATCTTCGCTCGATGACCCAAGGTCAAGGTGTGTATTCGATGGCATTCTCTCATTATGAAGAGGTTCCACGTGATGCCGCCCAAAAGGTAATCGAAATGGCTAAAGCGGCATCGGAAGATGACAAATCTTAATCTGCGACTGATATAAGTTCGTTCAATATCGACCTGCTTTTCTTGAGGCAGGTCGATTTCTTGTATATACTATCCCCTGTCACTTATATATTTGTTATTGACAGCTATACATTTGGGCAGTATTGTTGTCTGGAAACTGCTTTAGAAACTGTGAGGATCTTGTTTGGTGCATGATGATAGCAAACTGACTGATAGGCAGAGAGCTGTCTTAGAGTTTATAGAAACTCGTATTAGTGAACGTGGTCAACCTCCCACTATTCGTGAAATAGGCACACAATTTGGAATCAGTTCAACCAATGGAGTCCGTACCCATCTCACAGCATTGATCAAAAAAGGATTCCTGAAAAAGCAACGACTTGTCTCTCGTGGATTAGAGCTGACACGTTCTCTAACTGCAGGGGCAGGAACTATACCGTTAGTAGGTTCAGTTCCTGCGGGAGTCCCTATTGACGCTATAGAGAATATTGAAGGTGAAATAGCTCTTGATCTCTCCTTTCTGCCAAAAGGTGATTCATTTTCACTTCGAGTTATCGGTGATTCCATTAAAGATGCTGGAATTTTAGACCAAGACTTAGTGCTGGTAAAGCAGCAACATACGGCGAATACAGGAGATATTGTAGTAGCTCTGATCAATGGCGAAGCGACAGTAAAAAGATATATTCCAAAAGCTGATAGGATTATTCTACAACCTGCAAATGAAGAATTTGGACCTATCATTGTGAAGAAGTCTTCGGGTGATTTTCAAATCGCTGGTTGTGTCGTCGGGCTTCTCAGGAAGATTTGAATAAGCAGAGAGATTATCTCGTAAACAAAGCAAACCCTGCTATTCCTGAACTTAAACAGAGTTTGCTCATCTTCGTACTACTCTGCTATCCCTCGACCTTAACAGCTTCGATTTCAAGAACGATTTTGACCATATCGTCTACCACAAGTCCCCCTGCTTCAACAACTGCATTAAAGGCTATGCCAAAATCTTGCCGATTTATCTTTGTTGTTGCCGAGAATCCTGCCCTTGTGGATTTCATGAAGTTCGCAATACCGTTAAACTCTGCATCAAACGTAACTTCTTTTGTCGTTTTCTTGATTG
>JAJRUL010000095.1 GCA_024277795.1 Candidatus Zixiibacteriota bacterium | reverse complement strand
ATAGCTGGTTGCCACTGCTCAGTGTCGGCGGAATTGCCTTCCAGAATACGATAGTCACTGATAATGCCACCATCGACTTCATCCAACCAGACTTTGTGACCAAATTCCGTTGGCTTGCCAGCTTTACCACGTTTAATAATAGCACTGTGTGGCTCAAATAAACTTAGAATTTTCTCACTTGCTGGCACAGCTTCTTGCTTGAAAACACGTCGGACTGTTTGTTCAAGCACTTGCTGTGTGCGACTGATAAAGGTCTCTAATTGAACTTGGAGTTTGTCACTTGTTTTGTCAGTTGCTGCTGGAGT
Organism: Candidatus Zixiibacteriota bacterium; assembly: GCA_024277795.1. Lineage (GTDB taxonomy): Bacteria > Zixibacteria > MSB-5A5 > GN15 > FEB-12 > JAJRUL01. Next base: position 6,231 of record JAJRUL010000095.1, on the reverse strand, counting down.
TTCTTAAGCACTTCCGCGGCTTGTTTCACACTGCTGCGAGCTATTTTGACTAATTTCTGGTACAAGGGCTTCGTTTTCTTTGCTCCGCGCTGTGCCAATCCATCAATCTGACGCTTCAAGCGGCGAGCACTGCGACTTCGGTCACGGAAAATACTTTTGGCTCTCTTTACGCCATTGTCTAAGAGCTTTTGAGCGCCTTTCAAATGACGACTTAACACACGCACCCCATCACTCAGCAAGCTGCTATCAGTCGGATAGTGGATCTGGGTCTCAACGACTGTCCCATCTGTTCTTAACTTACGCCCTTTCGTTACTTTTAGCTCTCTGGCTATCTGAACCACACGTTTATGCAAAGCTTTCAAGGTTTCGGGCTTAATCTGATTAGCCCAACGGATTAGGGTCGTGTCATCAGGCACATTTTCAAAGTACACACGGCAAAAACGCCGCAATACCAAACTGTCCTTGACCGCCTTTTCAGTCTTCTCATAGCTCAAATTGTACAGATGCTTGACCACCAATATCCGCAAGATGACCTCCACAGGTGTTGACTTGCGACCTGTTTGCTGAGTTTTAGGATAACGCTGTGATAAATCGCTTTTCACCATCTGATAAATCGCTTCATCATCCAACAATTTGTCTATCTGCCTTAATTCCGGTTCCATTTCGCTTGTCAGACCTTGAATATCTAGAAAAAACTTGTCAACTTCATACTTATCTCGTAGCATTACTCGCATCCTGTGGGTGAGATGGTTGTTTTAGCAATCACCTATCTTTACCACACAGGTTACTTTTGCACCAGAAACTAGCTAGTTGTAATAGGATTCAATTGGTCAAATGGGACTACTTGATTGTATGTATCCAAACTTGTATCATATACGTAAATACTGTCACCCCTTGCTGGATCAAACCACACAAATGCGAGAGTAGTATCAGATAACCAATAAGTAGGTGAAAACTCATTCCATAGACCATCGACTGGTGGGATGATCTGCACGAGGTCTTGTGTTTCTGCATTAAGTATGAATAGCTCATTTGAGGTTGTAGTTATCGTTACAAGATTATCTTTCCAGACTCGCTGATCTATAGGATCATTACAATAAATTGGCAAGGCAACATCAGATTCAATACTAATCTTTTCAATATTGGTCATTTTATGAGTGTATAACCAAACTTCAGTACGTGTATTAACAATGATATACAGTAATGCAAATAAGTAATCATCAGACCAAATAATACCAGTCACTTCACCTAGAGGTAAACTAATATTGATTTCAACAATTTCAGATGAATAATTATAAACTCTCATTTGTTCTGAATTTGGTGTGATATAGTTTATTTTGTCGCCTGAGATTAGATGTGGCAAATTTGCCATTTCACATTGGAAGGGTGACTGGCTACCAAAGATGGTATCTAGTTGTGTAATCGAATTCCCCATACGATCAAAAATTTCGATGACCGCTCCATTATGAACAACAATCCCAGAATCATCAGGCAACCATTCAACGTTGTAAATTAAATCAGACATAAGTTCAATGATTTGATAATCACCACTTTCAGGATCGAGAATATAGACATATCCTTGTGATATTTGTGTTGTTGGATTTGGAACGAAAGTAAATACTATAATATCTTCACTTCTACTCCAAAGAATGAAATCAAATTTTCCATCGACCAATTGAAATGTTTCTCTAACATCTATACGACGGTCATTATTCAATGAAAATATAACTATGTTGTTTAGAACATGGTCAGCTGAAGCATAGGCAAACCAATTCGCTGAGGGTGAAAAACCTGGTCCATAGATGTAATCTACGTTTGTAAATTCAACAATTTCTTGTGTGTTTTCAACAACATCTTCAAAAACTATAGCTTGCTGTTCGATTGAATGATAATAGTAGCTGAAGGAATCTGTTTGAGAGGACACTGTAATACTGATGAGTGATATTAGAAGCATACATAATAGTTTTGCCGTTTTATTCATAAGACCTCTTGATTTGTTGTAAGCGAGATAGTTTTTAGATCATCGTATCCAAAAACTATCTCTGTTATCGTTTATCGAGCTTGTTACTGACGAATTGGATCTGGACTGAACAGTCGCTTTCTTTCAACAGTTACTGAGCTTGGCATCTTAATAAAATGCCACTCAGAGAATCTGAAATAGTTTGTAGTATCACCTTGTCTATCGTACATTCTAGAGCAGTAGAATGGTCTTGGTGTACCACGTTGCCCACCTGGTATATCAGCGATATAAAAAACAGGTCTGGTCATAATATTGCTTTCTAAGTTTTCAGCAATATAGTCGTCGCATGGAACTGCTGGTCCTGAACCTACAATCATAAATCCATGAGATGGATTGGTAGCAGCATTTGCCCCTGCTACCCAAACATAATCACCGACCTCAAATGTAGTCAAACCACTCATTACAGTATCAATGTTTTGAGCTAACCTAGAGATATTTTCATCTGAATAAATAACCTCATTAGGATAGGCACTAGAATCACTTCTCCCACCAATCACCCAGTCAGATGGGAATGCATCACTGTATATACCTTCAGGATAATCCTCTCTGTTTCCGAACACCTGTGTAACTGTAATAATTTGGCTTACACCACCGCCACTGAATGTAATTCCAGATCCTGTAACCTTCGAATTCCCACTAAAATATTCAATCAAACGGTCATCTCGTGTCTGATCATTGTGATTGTTCCAAACCGAATTTCCATCAATACGTGGGGCTGTTTCAGAAAAAGCATCAAAATCTGCACACCAACCAGTTGATGATGTAAGATCGCATACATTTTCATTTCCTGTTCCATCTGTGGTCGTCATCGGGAAACCACCTGCATGAAGAGCCAAAGACATAAACCTAGCAGAAGTAAATGGTTCTGTAGCAAAACCACTAGGAATTCCCCCTTGTAAAGCCATACGAATTGCCATGCTTGCAGCAGCAGCTCTATCATAAATGTATGTATTATCATCATGCTCATTGCTAGGATTTGACAAGCAAGCTCTATAAGCAGGAGGATCATTCTTGTATTTTTCACAATTACAAGTTTTACCACTAGGGTCTGTGAAGTTAGGAACATTGCCCTCAACCCACGAGTAGCCATTCAGACTCATGGGTCTATTCTGCACACCCTCAAAGGGGTCGAGACTGAGGAACGTTCCCATGTTGGGGTTCATGTATCGCGCACGCAGATACACCAAATCATTCGCATCAGTTTGTTCGCCAGTGAACCAGAAACCAGCACCATAAGCAGCCATCGGATTACCATAAGGGTCATAGCTCATCGAAGATTGCACCACTGCTGTATCATCGACAATACCCCGCACAGAGCCGAGTCCATCTTGCATCATATATTCCCAATTAGCGGAACTATCTTCTTGAGCGTGAATGCCGCGTACTCCATGAACATAGTGATTGCCGTCGCTATCACCCAAAACGACTGCCAAACTCGGTTGAATATCCAACAAGTATTTGACTGTATTTTGCTGAATTCGATTACTCAGACCGTCATATTTGTAAGTTGTACTACCCACTGATGCGAGTCTATTTGCTCTATCCCACGTATATGAATTTGTACCATCATTTGTGAGATTGCCGTTACTGTCATAGACAAAGCCTGTATTGCTAATTTGGTTCGCCGCGTTGAAAGTACGCGAAGTTCCGTTATTATTGGTCAAATTTCCAGCTAAGTCATAGCCATAGGTGTAGATTGTCGTACCCGTATCGTAGTCTGCTTCTAGCAAACGAGACAAGCCACCGTAGCTATAGTCGATTTTTGTCACATCGAAACATCGACTAAGGCGCTTCGGTTGCCACTGGTGTAAATGTTGGCATTGGACTACCTGTAGGTTGGGCTGTAATGGTTGCAATCATAGCATCGAAATCAAAGGGATTCTGCTCAACAGAAGACAATGATTCTGTTCGGGTAAAAGCATAAGGATATTCGTCCTCAAAGGATGAAGCATCTACAAATGGAAAATAGTAAATCTGTTGGATTAGATACTTGTATTCTGTTTCTGGTCCCACATACATGGTTACTGCAATGCCAGCTCCAAACCAGAAAGCAATCCTACTGAGAGGTCTTACAGTCCATGTAACTGTATCGGGTATTTCATAAGTTGAGACTAAATCATAAATATCAACTTGAAATCCTCTTCTGGACAAGATGCCAAAAGAAGTAATTATGTCATCATCTGAAATACAAGCAGCAACAAAAGAAGGTGCAAGAATTGAGTCAACATCAAGTTGTACATCCTCAGCTTCGACCCGACCCAAGTAAATGTAATCATCCTCAGCTAACCAAATTTCATATTCTCCCAATTCACTAAGAGTCATCAGTAAATCATCTAATGATGAAACACCGATTTCAATATCTAACCAACTTGCCCCCTCCCCTGATTCAACTTCTTCACACATTAGATACTCAGGATAATATCGAGGCGGTGCTAACACAATAGTCGGAGATTGCACAAGAGGTGGAGACTCTTCAGTAGGTTGAGGTGTCACATTTTGCCCTGTTGCAATAGATAGCTGAATGATAAATGAAATTACCACAATACTAACGAGCATCAATCTCTTGTGCATGAATATCATCCTTTACAAAGATTTCAATTTTATACCCTTGAGTTTAGAATAGTTTCTATAATCCATTCTTCCAATGTTGTTGAATTATTACCATCTACTGTCCCTGTAATTTCATTGACATTCCGAATATACCTTCCTCCTCCTGATAAATCATATCCAGCACTCTGATGACCCTGATTCCACATTGTGCCCGTCATGGCTTCTACAATATATTCAGCATCATTGGTGTAAGCGTAGCGTGTAGGAGGGAACCCAAATTGTGGAAATCCATATACATTCCGAACTTGTCCCTGCCATTCAGAAAACTGGAAATCTCCAGCACCAGGCGCGATTACTTCTGCGCGATCATTCACAACTATATGATTGAATTCATGCAATACAAGCCATGAACGATATTGCATTCCATCTGTAACATCACCCAATGAGTCAATACTCTTTGTTGTGATGTCAGTGCCATAATCGGTTTCTCTTTCACCGACACCCCACCAGCGAGCACTCAAAGTAATTGTCCTACCACTTGTTAAGCCTAATGATCGCTGTTGCAGTAAATTATTCTCTGCAACTTCGTATCGCTTCTCAATAACAATTGGTGCCAATGGAAAATCAAATCCATCAAATCCGATATTGTCACGGGCAGCAGCAAAGATTTGCATTGACCTGAAAATTGCAAGCATTTCTTCAGTTTTCCAACGGTGTCTGATATTGTAGTCAATTTGTTGCTCAACGGCAGTGGGCAAACATGGTGCAATTGCAGTTGTATCGTAAACCACATTGATACCCCAACTATGAAGGGCAGATCGCACTATTTCACAATCAAAGTAATTTGGATTATCGGTAGGTCGTGGACACAATCCATCAGGATCAACAGCATTTGGCACATTGCCTTCAACCCAACTATACCCATTCAGACTCATCGGTCTGTCGTGCATTCCTTCAAATGGGTCTAAGCTGAGGAAAGTACCCATGTTAGGGTTCATGTATCGCGCACGGAGATAGACCAGCCAGCTTGTGTCGTACAATTCACCCGTAAAGGCATGGAAGCTCTGGGAACTTGCGCCTGATGGTGAGCCATAAGGTGTGTATTGATAAGCTGTGATGCTATCGGAAGGCACATACTGGCGACCACGAACACTTCCCAGACCATCTTGTAGCATGTAAGTCCAATTGTTGGATGGACTAGCTTCTGCGTGGATACCACGCGGGCTATATACATAAGAGGTATGTTGACCCGAATTGCTTTGGCGCAATACTTGTGTCAAGGCTGGTTGCACATCGTTGAGATACGAACTGGCAAGCCCAAAGGAATTGCTGTGGGCGATGCGGTCTCCATTGCCATCATAGGCATAGTTATAGGTATATGTTCCACCAGAGCTACGTACCAACTGCAAAAGTCGATTGGCTCTATCCCAAGTGTGAGTTGCAGAACCATCATCCACCATATTGCCGTTGGCATCATAGCTGACAGACTTCCAAGTACCACTATTTTGTCGATGCTGTGTCATTTGATTAGCAGCATTATATTCATATTCAAACAGTGTTGGATTAAAGCCCGTTTCGGTGCTACGTGAGCGATCTTCTTTAAGCCGATTGCCTACTAAATCGAAAGCATAATCAAAGCCACGAATGGTCGCATCGGGGTT
>JAJRUL010000094.1 GCA_024277795.1 Candidatus Zixiibacteriota bacterium | reverse complement strand
GTATGTCTGCAACATTAGAAGAACTACTTATGGCGGCTGAGTATATCATGGCAGAAGGTAACCATAACGTTATTCTTTGTGAGCGAGGCGTGCGAACATTCGCTGATCATACGAGAAACACACTCGATCTTTCTGCTGTGCCATATGTGAAACGGATGAGTCACTTACCAATAATAACAGACCCGAGCCACGGAACAGGACGTAAAGACAAGGTGCTTCCATTGTCACGAGCTTCTATTGCGGTCGGCTCTGATGGACTTATTGTGGAAGTACATCATGATCCCGCATCAGCGCTTTCCGACGGACCTCAAGCTATAACACCTGATATGTTTGAAACATTGGTTAAGGAAATGCGAATGTTAGCATCAGTTCTTGACCGTACATGCGTATGAAAGAATTAAAACCTTCCAAGGCGGTACATGGAACGATTGAGGTTCCAAGTGATAAATCGATAGGGCATCGTGCTGTTTTATTTTCTTTGTTATCAGAGGGGCCGATTACTATCAGGAACTTTCCATCAGCAGAGGATTGTCAGACTACATTGAATGCTGTGCAGGAATTAGGTGTATCCTTGGAGAAAAGCGGGAATGAATTCATTCTTACGAGACCTGAAAGTTTTTCCCTAACAGACGAGAAAGCTATAGACTGTGGTAATTCAGGGACAACAGTACGATTGCTTGCAGGAATTTTGGCTGGTTCTCCGGTTGAAGTAATACTCACAGGTGATGAGTCATTAAGCAGTCGTCCAATGAAAAGAATAATTGATCCGCTTTCTGAGATGGGTGCGGAGCTGTTTTCTGACGAGGGACATTTGCCGTTACGAATTCGTGGAAAGAAACTATTGCCAATTGAGTATATGATGCCGATTGCTTCAGCACAGGTAAAGTCGTCACTGCTCTTGGCAGGGCTTGCGTCACGATGTTCAATAACTGTTCGTGAGTCGGTACTGACTCGGAACCATACTGAACTAATGATACAACATCTTGGCGAGGGGATGACTGTAAGAATTGTGAAGCCGATTCAGGTACAGGATCCTGATGATCCTCGCAAAAAGAAAATGGTGATGCCGGAGAAGTTTAAAAAGGAAATTGTGCTGACATCTCAGACAAAGATTCATGGCGGATCGGTAGATGTTCCTGGAGATATATCTACTGCATCATTTTTCTTTGCCGCTGCCGCTATTACGGGCGGAACTGTTACAGTGAAGAAGGTCGGTCTGAATCCTACTAGAACGGCATTCCTCGATATTCTAAAACTTATTGGAGTTACAGTAAAAATAGAGAACAAAGAAACCGTAACTGGTGAAGTGCGAGGGGATGTCACGGTAAGCTCTGAAAAAAAACTAAAAGCACGAAAAATCTCAGGTGAGATGACAGCATCATTGATCGATGAGATTCCAATTCTTGCGGTGATGGGGGCTTTTTCAGATGGGACTACAATCATTCGAGATGCTTCAGAACTTAAGGTAAAGGAAAGTGACAGACTTACTGCAATAGCTGAAAACCTACGACTAATGGGAGTGAAGGTCGGGTTACTTGATGATGGATTGGCTATTGAAGGAAAGACTGAGTTGGAGGGTGCTGACTTTGTCTCCTATGGAGATCATCGTATTGCTATGGCTTTTTCAATTGCTTCTCTTGCATGTGCGGGGCCTTCAACGCTGGATGATGAATCAGTTGTTGGTATATCATGTCCAGAGTTCTATGAGTTATTGAATGGGATAAGGCAGGAGGGCTAAGATGAAATTCGGGCTGATAGGGAAGAATGTTTCATACTCAAAATCTCCTGATGTTTTTAAGGCTATCTTTAAGGTTGATAGACGTGATGGGAGTTTTGAAATATTCCATGCAGAAAATGACGAGTTGCATTCGAAACTAAATGAACTTGTTGCTATCGGTTTGACGGCATTTTCTGTCACAATACCGCATAAGAAAGCTATTTTAGAAGTGCTTGATGAAGTTGATACAGTCGCTCGAACACTTGATGCTGTCAATTCTGTAGTCGTTGATGGTAAGAAACTTCGCGGGTTCAATACTGATATGTATGGTTTTTCACTCCCTTTACGGAAATATGCAGAGCGCTTGAAACATGGCACAGCTTTGATTCTCGGATGTGGAGGTTCTGCTCGTGCGGTTGCTTATAGTCTCTACGCAGATTATGAAATTAAAGAGATTGTTGTTGTCGGACGATCACAAGACAAACTTGATTGCTTTGAACAAGCCCTGAAGAAACATTTAACATCTTTGAAAATACGAACAATTGTAAAAGATCAATTCCGTCATCAACGGAATAATAGATATGCAATTACGGTAAACTGTACTCCCGCAGGGGGGTGGAACAAACCTAATGAAACTCCGTTACCATCACGTTTTAACTGGGAACATACAGCTCTTTATTATGACCTGAATTATAACCCAGACAATATACTTATCCAAAATGCCATGAATGCAAAGCTGATTGTTATAGATGGTTCGCAGATGTTAACAGGTCAGGCAATTCAATCATATTTTATCTGGACAGGTCGAACTGTTCCGTTTGAACCCGTATACTCTGATGCTTTTCGAGATCATCTGGAAGCAAGGAATTGACTGTCGTTAGTGAGTTACCTTTCATCATGTCGATATCAAAAAACGATGATACAATACAAACTAAGCATATTGTGCTAACCGGTTTTTCAGGTGCTGGCAAGTCAACGATTGGTCCTGAGCTGGCGACAAAATTGAAAAGGTCGTTTGTTGATACTGATGCTCAGATAGTTGAACAGGTTGGTCTTTCAATTAAAGACATATTTGAACAGAAAGGTGAAAGAGCTTTCAGAGAGATTGAAACAGAAGTTATCACAACGAATCTATGCTCCAAAGATAAAGCAGTAATCGCATTGGGAGGTGGTGCTTTGCTTGCGCATGCAAATAGAGATTTAGTTGCTGAACATGGGATTCTTGTGTACCTCAACTGCTCTATTGAGGAACTTTGTCTACGTCTTGAAAAAACAAATGACCGACCGCTAATATCTCACGATCAATCTGATTCACATTCTGATGCTGAAAGCTTGAGAGAGAAAGTTGAGAGCCGATTGTTAGAAAGAGAACCTTCGTATCGTTCTGCAGATATCACAGTATCGACAACTGAGAAGTCGATAGATGAGGTAGTTAGAGAAATCTGTCATCGACTGGAAGAGATATAATGACGAAAGTAACGGTCAAACTCAACTCAAGAACGTATCCGATAGTTATTTCGCATCGCATGGTTGAAAAAGAGCTGTCAGATCTATTAAAGAAATATTCAGGGAAGGCAACACGCTTGTTTGTCGTAATAGATGCAAAAGTATACAAGCTGTATGCTGAAGTTTTGGACTCCACCCTATCGCGATGTAAGCAGGATGTGCATATCATTCGCTTGAAAGCCGGAGAGCGAGCAAAGGGTAGTCGTACGTTGAATCGATTATACACATTCCTTTTGGAGAATGAGGTCTCACGTTCTGATTTTCTCCTTGCAATCGGTGGGGGAGTTATCACGGATTTGTCAGGTTATACTTCAGCTACGATTCTGCGAGGGATTTCATGGGGGGCTGTGCCGACCACATTACTCGGGGTTGTCGATGCTTCTATTGGGGGTAAAACAGGCATCAATCACGCAAAAGGGAAGAACTTGATCGGTGCATTTTGGCAACCAACTTTTGTTTACTGTAATGAATTGTTTCTTTCATCTTTACCACCACGACAAATACTAGCAGGTTTGGGCGAAATTGTTAAGTATGCTGGCCTGTGTGGAGGTAAAATGATTGAACAACTGGCTCAGCTCCAGACCAGCCCAACAAAGGAGCAATTGCCATTGATGAGATCGTTAATTGTTGAGTCAGTTCAGTATAAAGCAGATATTGTTAGTAAAGATGAGCGTGAGGGAAAGTTGAGGATGTGGCTGAATCTCGGACACACTTTTGGTCATGGCATCGAAAGATCATTGAGTTATGGGAAGCTCCTTCATGGTTAAGCAGTCTTGATCGGGCTTTTGGCAATGATAGAGCTTTCAAGTCGTGTAAGTAAGAGTGCAAGAAGAGCTTTGGAAGTATACTTTGAGCTGGTTTCTGCTTTTGTAAGCTATGTCCCTCATTTTCAACTCAACCGGAGTGAAGTCCTTGAAGCTATGCAACTTGATAAGAAACGTAGCGGTTCTAAGCAAAGATTTGTCTTGCTTCACAGACCCGGACGACCTTTTATTACCGACACCTTGAAAGCAACGGATGTAAAAGATGCACTTTCTGTTGCCTTAAAGGTATATAATCGAACCGGAGTGTGATATGGCGAGAATAATAATAGTTAATGGTCCAAATTTGAATCTGTTGGGTAGTAGAGAGACAGACCATTATGGTACAGTTTCACTTGACCAGATCAATAGCGACCTAACAGAGTTAGCTCAGCAGTTAGGGCTTGAGGTAAGTTTCTTCCAGTCAAATTCTGAAGGTTCGTTAATTGACTATATTCACAGGGAAGCTTCGAAGGCTGATGGTATGATTATCAACCCTGGTGCCCTCACACACTATAGTTATGCACTTCGTGATGCGATAACGGCTGTTAATATTCCTTCTATTGAAGTCCATCTCTCTAATATTCATGCACGTGAAGAGTTCAGAAGCAAGTCGGTAATCGCTCCTACAGTTGATGGTCAAATTGCCGGATTAGGGAGTTATGGCTATGCTTTAGCACTCTCCTTTTTTGCCGATAAATTCAATAAAGAGTGACCATTAGTCCAACTTGAATTATGCGTAGACTGCTTATCACATTGTTAGTATCTCTGTTGTTGCTATCCTGTCAGGAAAAAAGCTTGACTCGTGAAGAGCTTCTATTAAATCTTGATTCACTTGAGCATAAGTTTACGTGGTTGGATTACCGAATAAATCTGGAGCAGTACGAGCTATTCTCTACAGGAAGGTCCGACTCCCTTGATTTCTTCATCAATCTTTATCGCTCTATCTTAGCCAATCCTGACCTCTCGTCTATGATGGAAAGGGGGAAACGTCTACTCAAAGATGATGAGAATCAGCGAAGGTACGTACTTATCGGCGAACGTATACAGAGAGGTCGTATAGAATCTCGCCCGAACATAATTCACCTAAGAGATTCGTTGTCGAAACTTATTTCTAACTATAATTTTCGATTTGATGGTGCTGTACGTAAGTCGAGTTCACTGTACAAAAAGTATCGTTCTGATGATAAACGTGTAGAACGTGAGAGAGCCTATCGTGCGTGGTGTGGAGCAGGCAATGAAATAGCAGACGGTCTTTCTCGGCTCTTTCGCCTGAGAAATCAGGAAGCACGAAAGGTTGGATATAATAGTTATTTTGCTTTGGCATTCGCTTATGAATCTATATCTCAAGGTGACTATCTGAAGCTCATTGATCGACTTGATTCACTAAGTGCATCACCATATAGGAAAGCACTTGATCGAGTGCGCAATAAGCTGGATATGTCTGCTATTGATATCTGGGATATTGCCTATTCATCTAAAAAGATTCGTGATAGAGTTGACAGACGATTACCTGTTGATATTCAATTAAAACTGATTGCCATAACGCTCAAGGCAATAGGTTTTGATCTTGATAAGTTGCCTATCTATATCGAGGCAAAACAGGAGCAAGGTCTTTCTGAAGGATCGCATACTTTTTTGATTAAACCACCATACGATATTCGTATAGTAGCTTCCCTTTCACAGGGAATGCAGAGTACGAGCGGGTTAATGATGGAGATTGGTCGTGCGTTACATGCTTCCCACATCAAACAAAGCAGAGAGATATTTACGACAATATCACCTGCTTGGTCTGAAGGAATGGCTCAGATATTCTCATCACTATGTTACGACTCGCTTTGGTTGGCAAATTATCTGTCGCTTCCGTCTTCTGCAGTTGCAGATTATTTGAAAGCAGTCAGAGATCTTCAGATTGCCGACTTGCGTATGAACCTGTTGCAGTTGAAGTTTGAATACGAAGCGTATGCAAATCCTAATAGGGATCTCAATCAACTTTATTGGGACCTCTATGAGCATTACATGATGTTACCGCGTCATGATGACTTGTCACCATGGGCCACGGTTGTCCAGTATATGACCAATCCAGTCAAGCTTCATAATTCTCTCTTTGCTGATATCATCACTGCACAATCTCGATCAGCAATTATCCGTCAGTATACAGCTCTTGTTGATAATCACGACTTAGGCGCAGTCCTGATTCAGAACTATTTTAGGTTTGGTTCTCGTTACGAGTGGCGCGATCTGCTCAAGCGGGGAACAGATGAACCGTTTAGCCCAGATTATCTCATTTCTGCTTTAGAATTGATCGACTAAATTTCGATCTACTCCTACAATTCCCATATTGTTCCTGTAAATCAGCTTGTCAATGAATCATAGGAAGATTACTATGTTTCTCATTCATAATGTCATGTACTTGAGGTAAGATGAAGAACCGTGAACATATAACAAGCGGATCGATTGTAAAGACCGTTTTGTCATTGGCAATGCCAGTTGTCGCTGGTATGTTTATGGAATTTGCGCTTCACATTACAGACTTCTATTGGGTCGGAAAGCTCGGTGCCTCGGCACAGGATGCAGTAACATCGTCAATGGTGGTCATCTGGACGATGTTTGCAATTATCTCAATCATATCAATCGGAATTACTGCGCTTGTCAGTCGTTTTGTTGGTGCGAAAGATATGGAGAAAGCTTCGTTTTATACGCGTCAGGGGTTTGTGATGGCACTAATAATCGGCCTGCTTTTGTCGATTATCGGATATTTTGTAACTCCGCAGATGCTTAGGTTTATGGCAACAGGGGAGAGTACACTACTGAATGCGATACCATATTTGAGGATTTCTTTCGGTTTTGCATTCCTGTTCTTCATTCTTGAAACTGTATATGCGATTTTTCGTGCCGTAGGAGATACAAAGACACCTATGATGATAGGGATTACTACTGTTCTTCTCAATATCACACTCGATCCTATGCTCATCTTTGGTTGGTTAGGAATCCCTCAGATGGGCGTAGCGGGAGCTGCAGTAGCTACTGGTTTGTCAGGATGTATAGCTACCGTCTGGGCAACCATTCTTTTGATGAGAGGAAAGGCTGGATTTATTCCGGGAAACCTGTTGACCGTTCGTCCTCAGTTATCAGAGTTGTTCCGTATTGCTCGAATTGGGCTTCCTATTTCTTCTCAACAGATGGTGTTTGTTGTTGTCTATTGGTTTCTGATCAAATATGTGCATCAATTCGGAGAATCGGCTGGTGCCGCAATGGGGATCGGTAATAGGATGGAGTCAATCTCCTATTTGACTTGCTATGGATTTTCTGTAGCGGCGTCTACAATGGTTGGTCAGAATCTTGGAGCAGGTAAAGCGGATAGAGCTGCTTCTTGTGCATGGGGCTCAATGGGAGTCGCGATTGCGTTGACATCTGTTATTTCAATGCTTTTTCTGACAATCCCGAATATCATTGCAGGTGTATTTACAAATGATCCTGAAGTGCTTTCTATCGCATCCGACTACCTTATAATTCTCGGTCTTTCCCAAGTTACGATGGCAATTGAGATAGTTCTTGAGGGGGCATTCGGTGGTGCGGGCGATACTATCCCTCCGATGGTTGTATCTGTGCCAGGGTCATTGGCAAGAATACCTTTGGCATACTATCTTTGCTTTACTCTTGATTGGGGGCTTAATGGGATCTGGTGGACTTTGACTATAACGACAATTGTAAAAGCATGTGCACTTATCATCTGGTTTGCACGAGGAAAATGGAAGATGAAGAAAGTCTGATTCTGGTTGACGATTCAGTTAGATACGGATTTATTACGGAAGATTAAATGATGATGAATGATGTAGCAAACGCCCAACATGTTCATGTTGATTGAGGAGTGATTATGCGATTTGTACGATACTTAGTTACTGGCAGTGATACGCCGAACTGGGGGATAGTTGAGGGGGATGAGATACAGCCGATAACTGATGCTCCGTACTTGAAATATGAACATGCTACTACGGGGAAAATAAACCGTTCCAATGTGACACTCTTGCCCCCCGTGGAACCATCAAAAATCGTCTGCGTAGGTTTGAATTACCATGCTCATGTCGATGCCTCATATTCTGCAGACAAAGCACCAAAGCGTCCTCTTTTGTTTTTCAAGCCTCCTTCATCAATCATTGGTCATGGTGAAACAATCATACACCCAACAGCATCTAAGAGGGTCGACTATGAAGCTGAACTTGGAGTTGTCATAGGAAAGAAAACGTCAAAAGTTTCAGAGGAAGATGCTCTGTCGTATCTGTTTGGATATACGTGTGTAAATGACGTAACTGCTCGTGATTTGCAAAAAGTAGATGGGCAATGGGCTCGTGCAAAGGGGTTCGATACGTTTTGTCCTGTTGGTCCTGAGTTAGTAACCGAAGTTGACTACACAGATTTGCTTGTTGAAGGTATCCTTAATGACAAAGTGAT
>JAJRUL010000093.1 GCA_024277795.1 Candidatus Zixiibacteriota bacterium | reverse complement strand
GGTGGACAGGGTTTCTCATGCCAATTATTCGTTGAACGATTTTGGCTACTGGCAATAACAACCATAGAGGAAGAGGCAGAACCAGTGCCTTACAATTCAAGAATGACTTGATTTCATTGACAACTTCACCAAGAGGTTGAGTAGGCATTTCTGCATAATTATAAATAATGATTTCTTCCGCCCTATCCATAGTAAATTCAATGCTGTCCAAGAGACCATAAATATAACCATATGACTTGTAGATCGTAGGAGAGCCGGGAAATGCAAAATACCCTTTATTGATTGCCTTAATCATTCGCATGATATTTCCGGGGTCACCTGGACCATACAAAACTCCAGGACGAGATATTATCAATCGTCGGCCTTCTTTTTTCATCCTCCACATATCATGAATGACCTCTGCAGGATATTTGGAGCCACCATATGCTGTAATTGGTTTGATAGGAGTGTTCTCGTCGGTTGGTCCACTAGTCGGCCCGTATACAGCTATACTACTCGTGAAATATATCTTGTCACATGTTACAGCATCTGCATATTCACATACATGTCTGGCACCGGGGAGATTTGTTTCGTAATATTCAAAAGGTTCATGTCCCGGTTCACGATGTATAGCCGCAAAATTAAAGATCCAGTCAGGTTTTGAACTCACAAGGTCCTCTGGAATCGGTTTGCGGACATCTGTAAAGCTGTAGCTTATCCCCGGCTTCCCTATGAGTGAAGTTTCACGAATATCTGCAATGTGAACATGATCAAAGCGACCTGTGGTAAGCAGACGCCTAGCTAAATGTTCACCAACAAATCCAGCCCCACCAAAAATCACACAACGTTTCATTTGATTGTTTCCCCTGACCAGAATGCACGATTTGAACTAAGAGTTTTCTTGAAAAATCGTGGAATATATTTTTCAAGTTGTCCAAGCTTATAGCCAATAAATTTCAGACCATTTCTTATAATCGCCTCTGGTATGCGAATTGGTTCATGAGCTTTGAGGAAATTATATTCTGATTTGATGAACTTCATCCCCTCCCCTTCAGCCTGTCCGAACTCATACCGAATCCAACTGTCATGTTTATGGAATACCCCAATATCAAAGTAACGTTTAAATTCTTCAAAGAGAGAGTATCCATGAGAATGATAAACAGGTGCGTCAGCACAATACGCTATCTTCCATCCCGTCAAAATAAGCTTTGAGGCTACCCAAGCATCCTCGTTCTGAATCGTGTGAGAGGGAAATCCTCCTACCGACATGAGTGCTTCTCGTCGCCATGCTGAGAAAGAATTAGAGCTAAATGAAGTCTTGATCCCGTGTGTTAGAATATCCGCCTGAGAACGAGTTTCGTTACAATCAGGATAATTGAAAAATCTTGCATGAGCTTCTATGGCATTTGCATTATGATGAGGCAATTGTCGTCCATAGGCGACACCTACATTCGCATCACTAAACGGTTTGATAAGGTTTTCCAAAGAATCTTTCTCAGCAAGAATAGCATCTTGTGTGAGAAATATGATAATATCACAATCAGGGAGCATACTTACTCCCATTTGACGAGTTCCCCCATGAGAGAATTCACTTCTTTTTATGATATGTGTGATAAAACCTGCTCGTTGCCCAATCTCAACAGTATTATCTTCTGAACTTGAATCAATTAGCAGAAGTTCTTTAGGTTTGATTGTCTGGCTTTTGAATGCCTGAATCCAGCGTGCAAATTCTTGGCCTGCATTCAGCGTAGGCAACACAACAGCAACTCGATCTGTTTGTGAGTCTACCCGTTGCTGAAGAGATGTTGAAGAAAATCGATCTGTTTTATCTATCTCTTCTGCTTGCAAATAACTTCTCTCACTCCTATCTAACATCGACTGTACTCCTGTCGCCCTTCAACTTATCAACCTATTAAAATGCGATCACCATTTTCGCATTCGGCAGTGTTTAGTAATACTTGTCGGCACTTCTGTCATAATCATTACTCTCCCATGCGCAATACTGCAGATCCGACCCATGTTATTCCGAACGTTATCCATGACCTTACGTTGTTTACACCACTCATATTTCTCTCATTCTTGAAACTGCCACTTCCAGCACCCAAAGAGACAAACAGATGTCGAGACAAATATGAATTAAAAGGGACATAGCCTTTCAGATAGACTGCAAGATGACGAGATTGCTGAACAATCCC
Source organism: Candidatus Zixiibacteriota bacterium (assembly GCA_024277795.1). Lineage (GTDB taxonomy): Bacteria > Zixibacteria > MSB-5A5 > GN15 > FEB-12 > JAJRUL01. The sequence continues at coordinate 9,051 of JAJRUL010000093.1, read as the reverse complement.
CGTTGGAAATGGTTCACTATAGGTCTCTGATGTAGATGTAGACCACGGTTCATCCCATGAGTTATAAATGGATCCCTCTCCGTGCCGTGTTAGAGCAGTTTCTATTTCAAAGGAAAAATCCTGCTTTAACCAAAATTTGACAGAAGCTGACAGTGAATCTGCATCGGCACCTAGTGAATGACCTAATGATCTGTTTTTGTAAAGGTACCTGTTTCTCGGCTCTCGCTGATGGTATGTTCGGTTGCTGATCTTTGTATATTCCAACCGCAAATCAGAGTGATATGTATCTCCTCCATTCGTCTTGAAGATACCTAGGACTACACCGATTTCATTCGGTTCTTGATCTCCATGCGATTTCTTTTCAATCTGAAAATCGTCAACCAATAGTTGTCCATACAAATGTAACCCTCGCCGTGGTAGCCAGGATACTTCCCCACCAAGCATAGTATTATCATTTTGATCTTGATTCAATTGTGCTGTGTGAAAGAACTGTAACGGGTTAAGGTAGTATAGTTCGGCGGGTCTTCCCTCTCCTCCATACGTTACCGTTTCAATCAGAGATAGTCTAAGATTGTGCCTGATAGTAATGTCAATTCTATGCCCTACCAGATAACGATTGTCATTGAATGAATCATTTGATAAACGCAGAATATCTACTGAATCTGGACGACTTGCATCAAGACGAGCAAAGAAAAATTCGAAACCGAGTCTGCCTTTCTGGTATTGCAGTCTAAACAAATCTAATGGTTCTGCTGATGCCGAAATAAACAGGTTGACAGGACGGACACTCCAAAACAATTGTTCACGCCCCATCGTTACCCGTAGCTGACCAACGTTCAAGTAAAGCGAAGCTTGTTCAATATCCCCAGCCAAACCTCTCCACTTTTTCCCTTCGTAGAAAGGGTCAACTGCACGTGCTCGATCGAGATTGAACATAACAACAGCATCAACATACTTTGAAGCACGGTAACTTAAGCCACCACGGAGTGAATACAAATCAACTACTCTGGATAATGTTTGAGAACGAAGTTTAGTACTGGTCTGTGTGAATAGCTTTACATCACCTGTCGTAACTGGAGAAGTGAGCAATAACGTTGCAGAACTCTGTTTTGAAAATAGTTGTAGGCTGTACGGCCCTGTTGGCCTCAAAGAAGATAAGTCTGCTCTGTATACTGCTCCCCTAAAGTAATAATCATAGTCCAGTTTGTTAGCCTCAGGAGTGTATGAGTATGAAATATCAGCCTGTGCGATACTACTCAAGCTGGATAAACAGATCAGAAAAAATGATACGAATAGAAGCTGTGATGGAAACGAATGAGTTGTTTTCATGCTATTGTTGCTCAATAATCACACGTTCTGACTAACCTTGTCTTCATCTGCTCGATCAGCACCATCTGACAGCATAGAGGAATTGATACGAACAAACGGCATCGCTTCTCTTAATTCATTCTGTAGGGCATCGATCTTACGCTTGTCAGTTGTTCTAATCCCATTCTGAATCAACTCTAGCAGAAATATCATAAAGGCGACTATCATAAATGAGATGAAACCTGATGCAATCACCGTTATAGATCTAAAAGGCCCTGACTTTTGTGTAGGAAGAGATGCGGAATCTAAGACTCTGACAATCGGTATATCCTTTTGTGCATCAAGCCGAGCAATTTCATACTCCTGCAACAGATAACCATATGTTTTGGTCTTGATTTCAACATCCCTTTTCAATCGTCCCAATTGTTTGAGAATGTAGGCATCTGATGTTCCTGCCCAGTTCCGATTATTCTGTTGAAATGTAGCAAGCGCATTTTCTGCTTCTGTAAGAGAGTCAAAACGCGAGCTCAGTTCATGACTTAGATATCTAACCCTTTCGCTTGCTTGAGATTTTCTTGAATTGAGATTGTAGTTCTCAAGTTGAGAAATATATTCAGACGTAAGAAGTTGGGAAAATGCGGGGTATTCGGTCTCGACTGATACTGTTATTTCTCCAGTCAACTTGTCTGTACCTATCGATGTCATTCCAGCTAAGCCACGATAGAGTCGATCTGAATCATCTCTCCCGATATATTCTTTCAAGTTTACAACCGTATCTCGCCCATTGTGCATAAAACGGTAATTCTTACTTAAAAGTGAGTCAGCTATCAAATGTGATCGTAGCACAACAGGAAATAATGTTGATGATGTCCCATCCGTCATACTCATACCGCCAACCAACCCTGCCATTGCCTTCAGAGCAGACATACTCTCGGTCTTACCCGACGGCAAGATTACCGCTCTTGATGTGTACCGATTGGGTGTAAGTAGCATAATCAGAATTGTAATAGCAACTGTCGCCCCTACTATTGAAATAAACCATTGCCTGCGTCGTAACATAGTACGACATATTTCGACAGGATCGATTTCAAAGCGATTGTCTCTGTTCTCTGACGAATTTATAAATTCGTCCGCATTGGAATTCTTAATAGTAAATCTTGTTTTCATACTCTCTTTCATAAAGTTATCCACTTGAGCAGTTACAAACGGCGTGCCAAAAACAAACATTACAAACCATACCTATGGCATTGTATTACAACATGTTACAAAGACGTTTGAAACGATGGGGGATGCCGCCTTTTAGTTACGGAATTCTCTTCCTATGGACTATGGAAATGTTTTCTATATTTACTGACAGCGACATCGTAGTTGTTGTCTACATTCTCTTGTTGCACAAGTGTTTTAATCGTAAAATATGGTATGAAATCTGTAGGAGTTTTCTTATATGCATACGATTCAGACTGTCTCAAGATTTACATTCCTTTTCATGGGAATGCTACTTGTTGTACTTATGCTGACGTTTTGTGGGCAGGAAGGTGAAACCTTGCGCTCTGAAGGTGACACGGAGAACATAATGAGCGACACGCAATGGAATGTGGATACTCTCACTTACGGTGACAACAGAGTTATCATTCTTTCGGGGTTTATCGGACCATATGGAATAACCCCAACGGAGGATGGCAATCTATATGTTGCTGACCTCAAAGAGGGACGAGTAATTCGTTTTAACTCCTCTCTCTTGCCTACTGGATGGTTGGGAGTACAGGCTGATGATCTCAATAATATCTCGGGTTGGCATACCGATGGAAGTCCAGTACGTGGGAGTTCACTAGGTATGTTTGATATGTGCCACTCAATCGCATTTGGGAGAAATGGACGAATCTATATTTCAGACTATGCGAACGGGCGTGTACATATATATGATACAGATGGCACGTTTCGTGGATATCTCTTTGATCCCCCACGTACACCCGAGGTAGCTTTTCAAGGGACACCTAATGCTGAGTTTGATACCAATTACAATTTGTGGGTCTCAGATTTTGATGCTCATCGGATATACAAATTTGCTGAAGATATGTCATTCCTCGGTTGGATGGGTGGTAAACCAGACGGAACGGTCACTGACAGCTTTGTTTTAGAAGGCTCGTCCGATCAATCAGGTGATCTAGGTGGATTCAATAAGCCTCATATGGTTCAAGTTGATGATTCAGGATACATATATGTTGTGGAGACGGGAAATAATCGCATCCAAAAGTTTTCACCTGATGGGCATGCTCTTGGTTGGATTGGCGGAAAACTGGACGGAACTGTTACCAATGGCTGGGAAGTCGGAAACAGCTCGATAGCGAGCAATTTACCTGGGGGGTTTAATGCTCCTGTTTCACTTCGTTTGATCGATAACACCTATTTCTTAATTGCAGACAATGGGAATCACCGCATCCAAAAATTTTCGCTTGATGGACATTTCCTCGGTTGGTTGGGCGGTAAAGTGAATAACAGATCGACTGAGGGATGGGCAACTGATGGCGTATCTGTAGAAGGCTCTGCCCCGGGATTCTTCTCAGCACCTTTTGATGCAAGATATATCAGAGGTAAGCTCTTTGTTGCTGACGGTCATAATGGAAGGATACAGATATTTGAAATCCCGATCTGATTTGCAGATTGTATCCTCTAACTAATGGGGAGAAGATTTGACATCAACTGGATCCCATGTTTTCTCTTCAGAATTTATCGTTGTAAGTTCGGGGCGTGAACGTACAAATTCAACCATTTCATAATATGTCGGCTGTTTCTCGGTTACGTTCATTGCTGTATATATGGATCGCATAAACTCAAGATCTGCCTTCGTGTCAACAGTCCAACGTAAGTCAGAATTATCCTGAGTATCTTTGATCGACAAGCACCTAAATGCATCAGGTCTCTCTTCCCGAATAAGAGAGGTAACATGCTCTCGTGACCTCTCACTCTTACCTAGTTGGTCACAACGCATTAGTGTCTTCAAGAAAAAAGCCTCAGTATCAAGCCCGCGTGGATATGTCCTTTCAATCACATTTGATGCATAATCATATTCATCTTTTCTGGCTATCAACTGTTCTACCACGTTGTCAAGAGTTTCGGGGTCAATTAAAGGGCAATCTGCAGTAATGCGTACAATAAGATCAGCCTCAAACTTTACAGAGGCTCCAACATACCGCGATAACACATCATGCTCACTTCCTCGAAAAACAGAAATATGCTCACGTTCAGCTAATGATACTATTGGGTCGTCTGTAGCATTTGTTGTGGTTGCAATAGTTATTCTATCAATGTTTTGGCATCTTCTCAGGCGTTCTATTTGGTGAGATAGCATAGGTCGCCCTGAAATATCTTTGAGAACTTTCCCAGGCAGTCGAGTCGAGGTCATACGAGCCTGCATAATAATCACACGTTTCATTTGCTATATCCTGACATTAAAACCATGTTCACGAAGATAGTGTTTTGCTTCAAGCGGTGTTCGTTCAGTAAAGTGAAAAATCGCCGCCGCCGCGACAGCATCCGCCTTCCCCTCTTTGAGCACTTCAGCCATATGTTCGTATTCTCCTGCTCCTCCAGATGCAATTACTGGAATACTTACTGCTTCACTCACTTGTCGAGTCAATTCGACATCGTATCCTGTCATTGTTCCGTCACGGTCGATTGAGGTAAGAATGATTTCCCCTGCACCATAAGAATCGGCCATTTTAGCCCAATCAACAGGTTCCAGCCCAGTTGGCTGTGAGCCGGACCTGGTAAATACTTCGTATGATCCATCATCATGTCTCTTGAAGTCGATAGAGACAACAATACATTGTGACCCAAATCGCTCTGCGATATCACGGATAAGCTGAGGATTTTCAACTGCGGCAGAATTGATCGCTATTTTATCCGCTCCAACCATCAGGAGACGACGAACATCTTCAACAGTTCGAATTCCCCCGCCAACTGTAAGAGGCATAAAACATTCATCAGCGATTTCGTCAACACATTCAAAATCAGGTTCTCGACCACTTGCAGTTGCTGTAATATCGACAAATACCAATTCATCAACTTCACGCATATTGTAAACTTTTACTGTTTGCATGATCGAACCAGTACGTCGCCATGAATCAAAACCCTTTCCCTTGACCAATCCAAGATCTTTATATAATAGTGTTGGCATAACACGAATCTTCAGAGACATATAGCAGTACCGTCTTAATAGTTAAGGAAATTGTGAAGAACCTGAAACCCGACCTTTTGACTTTTCTCCGGGTGAAACTGTGTCCCGAAGATATGGTCACGTGAAACTGCCGAAACAAATCCACCTGCATATGGTGTGCAAGCCGCGATTTGATCATTATCAAAAACTTTCATGTGGTAACTATGGACAAAATAGAAGTCTCGATTTTCTTCGATTCCTTCAAAAATTGGGACATCCCAATGTTTTTCTATGACATTCCAACCGATATGTGGAATCCGTCTGTCTTCTTTATTTGGCTCAAGTTTGACTACTTCACCATCGATCCATCCAAGCCCAGCAGTTGGTTCTACTTCTTCCCCTTTTTTAGCCATCATCTGCATACCTAGGCAGATTCCCAAGAAAGGTATATTGTTCTCAATCACCTCCCGATTCAGAGCTTCTTCAAAACCGCGCTCCCTAATATTACGCATTCCATCGGGAAATGCTCCTACACCGGGTAAAATAATATGTGTGGCTTTTGATAAGTCATTAGGTTTGTCTGTAACATTCGGTTGCCCACCACACTCCTCAACTGCACGAGCAATAGAGTCGAGATTGCACATGCCATAATCAACTATTACTACATTACTCATGACTGCAGATTATTATACAACATTATCATAGTTGATTTTTGTCAGATTTGCATCAGCATCCTTTATCAGGTTACCGCGTGAATCACACTTGAAAAGCCGTTTGTTTGTAAAGCGATCACATATTTGCATGAATTCATCCAAAGAAACGTCAATTTCTTTTAGTGTATCTTCGATTTTGTAACCAAGATATGTCCACGGGAACTTACCATCACGGAGTTTCACTAATTTGATGGCATCTTCCCGATTAAGTCTCCCCCGCCTGAGATGCAAGCAAGCAAAATCTGTCGTTCTACCGAAACCGTATTTAAGAAACTTAAAGTAGTCATGAATGCCCGTTTGTATGTTATCAAGGTTTTCGTAGTTGACTAACGAACCCTCAATGGCGGTTGGATGAGTTTTCATTCCATGCCCCTGAGCAAAGAGGGCATTTGCATATCCATCCCACGGCAGATAATAACCAAGGAATAACCCCGTCAAACCAACTCGCTGTAGTTCTGTGTCGTCAGGATAGACATAACTTACTAAGTCTTTCTTGGTAATTCCCTCCTGCCCTATCAAATCGGTAACTCTCATTCCGAGCAAACCACCGAATTCTTCAAGCCATCGCCTATTCAACACATTGTTCTCAGCATCTGCGGCAGGCCCACCATACTCATTTTGTGAATTCTCACCCCACACGAGAAGAGGGATATTCATCTGAACTGCAATACGGACTGGAATGGTAAAAATCGTCAGATGTTCCGGCCATGAGATATCACCAATCTGGCGGAGACCTATACGGTTGATCTTCCGTCGAACGACCGGGTTCGTCGAGAATTCAATATAATCGAGACCCAATGACTTCAAGTTTTCTATATTTGCTCGCCCAATCTCTGAAAGAGAACAAGTAGTTGATGTGACACAAAGTGGATTTAATCCCCAATCCAGCAATTTTACAGCTTGGTATGTACTGTCTTTACCACCACTCACGGGTACAATACAATCGTAGTTGGAGCCGTCCTTACAACGATACCTATCAAGTATTGTCATCAACTCTCGCTTACGCTGATCCCAATCTACCTTTTCTCTATTTTCATAGCTCCTGCAAGCATTGCAAACACCCTCTTCATCGATATGAAGATCAGGCTTTGTCTCAGGCATCACACAACGATTACAATATCGTATCGATTCAACCATACGAGATGTACGCGGTGATTTCGTTGTCAACTTTGTCTTAATAACATCCTCCTTCGATCTGGACTGAAGCCCAAACACACAATATTCTCTGCTCTAAAAAGAGGTTCATCTGCTACTGTGTCAAATAAAACTCTTGAAAAGACCTGTTATGACAGGCTTTCTGGGCGGTTCACAGGATGAACAGACTCATTACGACCTGTCATTTCATTCAATATAGTACTATACACTTCAAGAAGTGCGTCTGCATGCATATCAAGAGTAACAGGTTGTTCCCAGTAGCTTTCATAAGCCATACGCCCAAGTCTTTTGACGAGGTTATCATCTTTCAACTGTTGCATTTTGTCCTGCAAATCACTCAAATCCCCACCTTTGAAGATCAATCCTGTTACACCATCAACCACCATTTCGGCAGCGGCTGAACTGTCAGGGACAATTGACGATATCCCTCTCGCAGCGGCTTCTAAAACAGTCAAGCCCTGTGTTTCATACCAGAGGGACGGAAACACCAAGGCTCTGGCTTGATCTATATATTGCCTGACCTTACCTGCCGAAACCCAACCTGTCATATTAGCTGAGGGAATAATTTGTTCAATCTTTTGCTTCATAGGTCCTTCGCCAACAAAAGTGGCTTGTGCATCAATCGAAGCGAGAGCATGTCCCATCAAGAGAACTCCCTTCTCAGGATCCAATCGCCCCAAGAAAAGAAATGCTTCATTACTAGCAGGGTCCGAGGCTTCTCTCTTGCTAATTGTAATTGGGTTTCTGACACGGTGGAATTGTGCAGTATTGGGAAGATATTGTGAAAGGATTCTTTCACTCAAATCAGAAATTGTAATAAAGTGTTTGATAGATTCAGGCATCCCACCGATCGAGTTTTGTACTGCCTGCCTTAAAGCGCGCCATACCTTATGTGTAAAACTTCGTTTATCACAATTCGTCATCATACAAGCTCGTGACATTGGACGCAGTGTACATATCTTGTTCGTCTGATAGTTGTACAATCCACCGTTCGGACAGACAGTAAAATAGTCATGTAAGGTGACAACTAGCGGAACACCAGATTTGACTATTTCGCGAACGATTGAAGAGGATAGGGACTTGGTCCATATATGCAAATGTACAATTGTACGCATATTTTTATAGTTGTTCAAAAGACGTGCCATAGCTTCCCCCGCCTTTTTATTCCATATCCCTTGTACAATAGCAGAAATCCTGTTCCTGTTTGTTGCAATCTCCTCTTGATCAAGCAAGTACAGATCTATCTTAGAATCTGCAATGTCTGGCATAACGGGACCAACCGCTGAAAAGAGTGTGATATCGAAGTCACGTTCCGACAACGTCAATGCACTTGAAAGTGCGACCTGACTCGCACCGCCGTTCACATAAGCAAAATCGTTGACAATGATAATGCGTTCGGGGAGCATCCTAAGACTATTCTCCATCAGCGGTAACTATATTTTTAGTACGGTCAGTATTTTTCTCAGAATTTGTTTTAATAACCCTTGCTGGGTTTCCCACCACAACACTATTAGGAGGAACATCCTTAACGACAACTGAGCCCGCACCAATTTTTGAATTTCGACCTATCCTCAGCCCGCCTATAATCGCTACATTTGCTCCAATTTCGACATTATCCTCGATAATAGGAGATGGTCCCTGTGAACCATCTGGCATTTTAACGCAACCGATGGTTATACAATGACGGAGGTGGACATTCCTGCCAATTATAGTATGATC
>JAJRUL010000092.1 GCA_024277795.1 Candidatus Zixiibacteriota bacterium | reverse complement strand
CCTCCCTAAGAATTCTATTATTGAAAAAGAAATTACTTATTAATTATATGCGCGCTTTTGCCTCCTTTGTTTACAGTTTACATTAACACTTAATATATGCTATACCTGATCTGTCTTGTGATTCTCAATTAAAGTAATGAATCAAACCTTTCTGGCTTATTAACCCTGCAAGAAAAGTTATAATTACTCATATATCTAATAATGTTAGTGTTTGTAGAGACATAATCCCTCTGATTATGCTTCTACTCAAAATAGAAGAACATTATAGATAAAACAGGCTATTAATGTCAAGCTAAACATAGTAAAATTCTTTTTTTTGTATTTTGAGAGAATAGTTTCCTTCAAAACAGTTATAGTTCAGCATTTGGTCATAACAGACGAAAAGGATGTTCAGTTGGCACAAGAAATGGCGGGGGGCGAAGACGGATTTGCACTGCCATGAAGTGGAGTATTATAAAAAATGCCGGAATCAATAGAGATTCCGGCATACTATTATAAGTATCGTATTAGGCGAGGTTGTTGGTCCGCAAACGGATACGTTGCTTACTACTTGTCTATTTACTTACTGTCTTTTTGATCCATGCTGTGCTGACCGATTTGGGTCGTGTTAGTGGGGAGCCGAGAGCACGATTAAGTACCAGTTGTGCTAGCATACCCATTGAACGGGAGACCGAGAACAAGACAGTATAGTATTCAAATTCTTTAATGCCGAAGTGATATAACAATGAGCCAGATCCGGCATCCACATTCGGCCATGGGCTTTTCGCTTTGCCATGTTTACGAAGTACTTTCGGAACGATTCTAAAGACGCGGTCTACAGTTTGGAAGACAGGGTCTTTTGAAAGATACTTTTTCCCGAACGCATGGAAAGCGGTAAAGCGAGGATCGGTGACTCGGAGGACGGCATGGCCATAACCGGGGATAACCTGTCCTGCATTGAGGGTTTCCCATGCATGCTCTTCTATCTGTTTTTCTGTAGGAGCACCACCAAATTGTTCCATCGTTTTAAGGATCCAGCCTAGACATTCTTGATTGGCCAGGCCATGAAGAGGACCTGCCAAGCCATTTAATCCTGCAGAGACTGCATAGAATGGATCGGAAAGTGCCGAGCCGACTGTATGGCAAGTATTGGCTGAGACATTGCCCCCTTCATGGTCTGAGTGGAGTGTAAGATACAACTGCATCATTTTGGCCGTCACACCCTTTTTAGGTGCAAGTCCGAGCATCTTGGCATAATCAGCTGCCCAGTCAATTTTCTTGGATGGTTCGATCCGTTCACCCTTGTTATACTTCATCCGATAAATACCTGCTGCAATAGTATGGATTGTTCCCAAGAGGTGGATCGAGTCATCCAAAGCGGCTTCCCAGTATTCAGTCTTTGGCATTCCCTCAGCGTATCTTTTACGGAAGACAGAGACATTGCCCATAGCACAGACGGCAGTATTGAGCATAGTCATCGGATGCGATGACTTAGGCATCGCCTTAAGCAATTTCCATATATAGGCAGGGACTTCGTTATTTGCTTTCATCTCTTTTTGGAAGAGACTCAGTTCATCTTTTGACGGAAGCTTGCCGGTGATGAGTAGCCAAAAGATTTCCTCAGGGAGTTTATCTCTTAGTTTCATTATAGGCTTGCCACGAATGATTAACCCTTTATCGGGATCGACAACAGAAGTGTCGCACACCATGCCCTTAATACCTCGCATCCCACCAAAAGCTTGAGCGACGGTGACGTTCGAGATTACATCATTTCCATGTTTTTTCAGCAGTTCAGACCGCTCTTCTCTTAGCTTCGGGATCAGGGTTCCGAGCTTTTCCTTGAGGGTTTTTGCCATCGTTAGCTCCTTATCTCAAACGACCAGATTTCTGTTTAATGTATCGGCACTTTCAATGTGAAACTATTCACATTTGGTATCAGATAGTAACTGATATTTCACATCTTGTCAAGCAGATGTGGAGCAAAAAAGGAATATGGTTCAGGGAAAAATCTTGTTAGGATTCAATCGTTTTTCAGGATCAAATATATCCTTGATTTTGGTCATCAAATGTAAGGTTGGTTGGTCGAATTCTTTGTCGATATATTTGCGTTTGGCCGAGCCGATTCCATGTTCTCCGCTGAGAGTTCCGCCAAGAGCAAGAGCTTTGTTGAGGATTTCCGGTATCTGAATATCCATCGCTTTTTCCTCTTCTTTAGTTCCATGAACAGCGAGGAAATTGATATGCAGATTTCCATCTCCCGCATGACCAAAACAGTTGATGCGCAGTGGGGAGGTCGTGTTGAGCCTGTCGACATAGGCAACGAGTTCGGGTAGTTTTGAATTTGGGACTGCGACATCTTCAGAGATTCTCAGGTTAGTCATGGCGCTGACTGCTTTTGAGATATTGCGTCGAACTTTCCAGATTGAATCAGCTTGATGTTGGTCTGATTCTGAGTGTATAGCAACTGCTCCGTTCTTGCGACAGATATTTTCAACTTTTGTCTGTCGATCAGATTTAGCGGAGTCTGTCTCAATAATCAGTATTGCGGCAGAATCTTCTAACATATCGGACTGTTCATATTCATTCGAACAGGCGGCAGCATCTCCATCAAGGTACTCAAGGACAGAAGGGACAATTCCTGCTCGGGTAATGTCAGTAACTGTCTGGGCGGCTTTCTGTGCAAGATCAAAAGTGATCATCATCAACGTCCCTGTTGTAACAGCAGGAATGAGACGTACCGCTATTTCAGTAATAACAGCTAACGTACCTTCAGATCCAATAATCAGATCACCAAGGTTGAATGACTCGTTATTATTGTAGATCCCTGTTGAAAAAGAGAGTCCATTGATTGTAACCGCCTTCAGTCCGATGATATAGTCTCTGGTGACTCCAAAACGTACACATCGCAGTCCCCCTGCATTTTCCGCTACATTGCCCCCCAACGTCGATTCTTCGTATGATGCAGGGTCAGGGGGATAGGCGAGTCTATGTTTTGTGACTTCATCTTGTAGTTGTTTTGTAATCACTCCCGGTCCGCAATATGCGATTTGGCGATCAGGGTCAACTGTTAAGCGAGTCATTCGCTCTGTTGACAGAACAAGAGCGTTGTTGTGAGGAATGCATCCGCCACTAAGTCCAGTTCCTGCACCACGGGGAACGATTGGCATCTCCAGTTGACAACAGCGACTGAGGACGGTCTTGATATCTTCCTCGTTTGAAGGGAAAAATAATGCGATAGCTTGTCCATCCTCTCCCGTAGCATCAGTTAAATACTGTTGATACTCGGTGAGATCTGTAATGAGCTCCGAATCGGGAGTAATGGTTGGGACAAGGGCGAGAAGCTCGTTTAAGACATTCTGTGCAGGTATGGACATTTTCATTCCAATTCAGGTCGATTGGTTATTTAGTTGTTAGTTGATTTTGTGCTATCAGTTTTCTTTGTGCTCTTGTCACTCGTATTGCTTTTTTTGTCTTTCGATTTGCTTTCAGGTAGCGCGGAATCTTTTTCTTTTTTCGAAGCTTCTTTGTATTTGCTATCACGGTAGTCGGTAATATAGAATCCCGTACCTTTGAATAGGAAACCGCCACCGCCTGAAATAACCCTCTGGACTTTACCTGAGCAATTTGGGCACTCGGTTATGGGGTCAGCAGTAATAGTCTGCATCTCTTCGAATTCATGACCACATTCGCTACAGCGATATTGATACGTAGGCATAAAACATTATTCTCCTATTTTGGTCGTGAATAATCGGCTTATTCGCCTGAAAACACAAGATTTTTTTATATGAGTGAGTTGACCCCGACCGTGAATCTTTTCAAGCCATCTTGCAGGCATTTTGTTTCGAGGGCAAACGAAAGACGTAGGTGATTGTTTTTTCCGAAAGCATCTCCCGGGACAACGGCGACATGATATTGCTCTAATAAATCAAAAGCTAATTGCCTAACGGTGAT
>JAJRUL010000091.1 GCA_024277795.1 Candidatus Zixiibacteriota bacterium | reverse complement strand
TTTTCACATAAAAGGGGAGAGACTACCTATTCAATAGGTATGATCCCTCTCGGTGGATTTGTAAAAATGGCAGGAGAAGAACCGACCGAAGAGGTAACAGGTGATCCGAGAGAGTTTATGTCAAAAACTGTCGGTCAAAGGATGGCAGTTATTTTTGCCGGGCCGTTTATGAATTACGTGTTAGCGATATTTATCCTCATCGGCATCTTTTATTTTGGCGGCAGACCACTCTTTGATGAGGATCGTATCCTTGTTGGGACTATAACAACAGATGGACCTGTTGCACAATCAGGGATGAAAACAGGTGATGAGATCATCGCAGTGAATGGTGAGTATATTCATTCTTTTGATACCCTTCGGATGCGTATTAATGCCATTGTCGAAAAACCGGTAGAGATAACTTGGATCTCAGGTACTACGAAAGATACGATTTCAGAGATGCTGACGACAATTGCAGTGCCACAACCTAATATTGATGGCGGAGTAGATACTGTAGGTTTGATCGGTTTTTCTCAACAAGTTATTGGTTATGAAAGCTACGGGCTTGGCAGGTCGATCAAAGAAGGATTTGTATTAGCTCATGTTCTCGTTGAAAAGACTGTCAGTTTTGTCGGAGATGCTCTCACAGGTAATGTGTCGATGAAAATGGTTGGAGGCCCCCTTTTTATAGCTAAGCAATCAGGCCAAGAAGCCAGAAAAGGGGCATCCAGTCTGTTTCTGTTTATGGCGCTCCTTTCAGTTAATCTTGCCGTTATAAATATCCTGCCGATTCCTGTCTTGGATGGTGGGCATCTTGTTTTCTTGATCGTCGAGAAGATAAAAGGGTCTCCCGTATCAATGAAGATACGCATTTATGCACAGCAAATAGGGATTGTCGCGCTTCTTGGCATGATATTGTTTGTGACCTATAATGACATATTAAGGGTGGTTCGCGGGTTCTAAGTGTACTAGAAAGGTAAATAGAAAACTATGAGTGATAAAGAACAACCAAGTGGCGGTATTATAGATAATCTAAAGCAGGTCATTCTTGCCGTCGTGATGGCTTTGATAATCAAAACATCAATTGTGGAAGCATATAAGATACCTAGTGCCTCTATGGAAGATACTCTCTTAGTTGGAGACTTCCTGTTGGCAAACAAGTTTATCTACGGTGCCCGATTACCTCTTGTCGGTTGGCAACTTCCCGCTATTCGTGAACCTGAACCGGGAGATATCATTATCTTCATTTACCCTATTGATGGACAGACAAAGTATATCAAGCGGTGCGTGGCGGGCCCTCTAGACACTGTCTTGATTAAAGATAAGATTCTGTATGTGAATGGTAATATGATCCCCAATCCGGAATTCAGCAAGTTCGATCATGATAGCAATGGCAATTTGATTATCTTACCACGAAGAAAGGGGGGGCTTGATAGTCGTGACAACTTTGGACCGTATGTTGTCCCTGCCAATTCCTTCTTTGCTATGGGCGACAATCGAGATAATTCATCCGATTCTCGTTTTTGGGGACCTGTTCCAAGGCAGAATATCTTGGGTGAGGCAATGATGGTGCACTGGTCATGGGATGACAGTAAATACCCCTCTCCCGAAGTGTCCGTTGAAGACCCGCTATCTGTCCCAAGATCATTTATTCATGATATCCTATATTTTCCTAAGAAAGTTCGCTGGAACAGGCTTTTTAGAGTCATTTCATAGCAACAGGCAGATGACTATTGTTTTGTAGAACGATCGATCAGTAGAGTCGTATAAGAGAATATGCAAGAACAAAGTAACATGGCTGATATTGAGTCGAACACAGTCGAAGAGCCAAAACAGGCTGTTGAGAGACCGTTCTATCGAACTATAGTTGAAGTCGGTATCTGGATTCTGCTCTTTTTTCTGGTTCGGGCAACAGGTGTAGAAGCATATAAAATCCCAACAGGATCAATGGAAAGTACGCTTTTGGTGGGTGACTTCATCCTAGTCAATAAGATGGCGTATGGGGGGAGGCTTCCCTTTACTGATATTCGTCTTCCCGGATGGCGCACACCTGAAGCTGGTGATGTTGTTGTATTTCTCTTTCCCGTTGATGAACAGACTCGCTATATCAAGCGATGTGTTGCAGTAGGAGGTGACACAGTAGAGGTTAAGGATAAAGTTCTTTTTGTCAATGGTAAGGAAGTATCATACTCACAATATGCACAGTTTGTTGATACTCTACGATCTGGAGCCCAGGTAATTAAACCACGTCGTTCGATTGATGAGCAAAGCAGAGATAACTGGGGACCTGTTGTCATACCTGACGGTCAGTATTTTATGATGGGTGATAATCGTGATAATTCCTACGATTCCCGTTGGTGGGGGCCTGTGGAGGATCGGCTTATCATTGGACAGGCGTTTTTGATACATTGGTCGTGGGATGATACCCATTCTCCGACACCTGATATGTCATTGACTGATCCGCTATCATTGCCACGTGCGGCAATCCACGATGTTGTGCATTTCCCGTCTAAAGTACGATGGTCAAGACTCGGTACGATTATTGAGTAGTAGAGGTATAACTTCATAGATAATCAGATGCTATTTTTTGCCGATTGAATAATCATAAATCATTTAGTCGATTTGATAGGAGTATATTTGATGAAATCTATTATTATTAGTTCAGTTGTTGCAGTTGTTTTGCTTTGCCTTGCTGGCTCAGTTTCAGCAGGACCGCAGATTGAAATCAAAGACGGAACTTTCAATTTCGGTCGTGTTGTTCAACGTGCCACTATTAGTCATACTTTTTGGATCAAGTCGACTGGAGATGAAGATCTGCATATTACTAAAGTCGTCCCGGGATGTGGGTGTACAAAAGCTCCTTTGATGGATTCAGTGTTAGCTCCAGGTGATTCGACGAGGCTTGATATCTTTTTCTCAACAAAGTCATTTCGTGGCTTTGTAACAAAGCGTCCATATCTTGAAACTAATGCTTCAGATGAAAAGACGTATGTCAAAATTATGGCTGAGCTTATTCCTGAACCACAAAAAGGGAAGCAGTTGGTAATTAATCCTCCGACATTGGATGTTTCGCAGTTTACTGAAAAGCCACGTCGAAAAGGGAAATTCTTGATTTCAAACCGTAGTGACCAAGATTATAAAATCACAGTCGTTGATTATGCCTCAGATTATTTTGATGTTGATATGCCCAAAAAAATTGGTGCAGGTGAGACAGTCGAGGGTGTTATTACGGTTCACAAAAATCGCATCCCGGAAGAATTCGAACATTCTCTCACATTCATGATAAATGATGATCTTGAGCAACGCTACACTCTGCCAATCAAGCGACAAGTTCGTATTAAGAAAAAGTAACAGATAAGTAGATATAAGCTCTTGGTCTATCAGGTTGTTTTCACAATTTGTAACATATACGACAGAAAATCTATTCAACAACTTTGTTTGACCAAAGAAGAGCCCACCAGACGATCTTTTCGAGATCTCTTGGTGGGGTACAGTTTGGAGCATATCATTACGGACGAAATGAAGCATTCTCAGATATGCTCTTGACAAGATTGCCACGTCGCTTTAGCCCCTCACGATGACGATAATATTGATATTGTGTCAGACACAGTTAATATGAGAAAAAATCTCCCTTGCCTTTTTTCTTGATTATTTCCTGTAATAGTTGACATTGGTCGCATGTATAGAATCACTGTTGAAAATGGTGCCAAACGTTTCGGACCACGGAAGGTCTTTGCTGATATCAATTTCGACCTCAAGACAGGGGAGTCGCTTGCGATTGTTGGACGGAATGGTGCAGGGAAGTCGACTTTGTTGCTCTGTTTATTACGACAATACCTGCTTACTAAAGGGACACTCAAGTATTTTGAGAATGAGAAAGAGCTTGAAAATGATTCGCTCAAAGGGCGGATCGGATTTGTCTCTCCATATCTGAATTTCTATACGCAACTTTCAGCCGAAGAGAATATTCGCTTTATCGCTACTGTAAAAGGTGTCAATGTGACTGGTAAGGAGATTGATTCTCTTCTATCCAAAGTTGGGTTGGAAGGACGCGGTGCAGACTTAGTTGCTGAGTATTCGTCGGGGATGTACCAGCGGTTAAAATATGCTGTTGCGATTATGGATAATCCGCCATTTCTCTTTCTAGATGAACCGACTTCGAATCTTGACTCTGACGGCAAAGGTATTGTCACGCAGATTGTTGAAGAACATCGGGCAAAGAGTATTATCGTCATTGCGACTAATGAACAAGAGGAGTATAGCCTTGCAGAAAAGCAATGCCGGGTTGGTCAGTAGATCTTTTGCGGTTCTGGCCAAGGATATTAGGCTGGAATTCCGTAGTCGCTATGCGATAAATGCTATTTTGATGTTTGGTATAACATCGTTGGCGGTTGTCTCATTTTCGGTAGGGCAGAGTTCCCTCCCTCCAGTTTTGATGGCGGCTGTTTTTTGGATCGTTATGTTTTTCTCGGCGGTTTCCGGTTTGGCACAGGTTTTTATTCGCGAAGAGGAAGCAGGGACTTCGTTAGTATTGAAGCTCAATGGTCCTGCTGAGCCTGTATATCTTGGGAAATTGTTTTTTAATTTTCTGTTACTTTCGACTATGAGCATGATAATTACCCCACTTTTCTTTATGTTTACTGATGCACCAACTGACGGGGTTGTTGCATTCTTGGCTATTCTTCTTTTGGGTGTTATTGGACTTTGTGCTGCGACTACTTTAGTTGCGGCGGTTATTGCAAAGGCGGCAATTAAAGGGGCGCTTTTTGCTGTATTGTCATTTCCGATTCTTGTTCCTCTGTTGTTACCAGTAGTGAATGCAACAGAAATTGTTTTTGATGGTGGCGCTTTTATTGATATCTCTGCTCATTTACAGTTCCTGCTTGCCTATGCTGTAATTATGATAGTTGGTTCTCTTTTGCTTTTCAGATTTGTCTGGGAAGAGTAGTAAGTTTCACCTATTTCACGTCTCTTTTGTCCGAATTTTATTGCTATTATTGTTAAGCGAACTATACTTTACATCGTATAACTGAGTGGGAGAAATGGACATATATGTGGTGGAAAATACTGTTATTTGTTGGTATGAGTGCCATGATAGTGCTAAGTTTCACAACTTTAGCACCTCAGAAGCAAATCGGTGAATCATCGAGAATCTTCTATTATCATATCCCTCAGGCATGGATATGCGTTATAGCATTTGCGATGTCGATGGTTTTTTCAATTCGATATCTTATGACGAAGAAAATCAAGGAGGATGATAAAGCGTCTGAGGCTGCACGTTTAGGCTTTATTTTCTGTCTTCTTGCAACCATAACCGGGTCAATCTTTGCGAAAGTAACTTGGGGCTCATTTTGGAATTGGGACCCTAGGGAAACATCTATCTTTGTTCTGTTGTTAATCTATGGTGCATATTTCTCGTTGAGAGGTGCAGTAGAAGTTGAGGAAAAGAGAGCCGCTTTATCAGCAGTGTATTCGATTTTTGCATTTGTTACTGTTCCATTTTTGATCTTTGTCGTTCCGAGACTGGTGCCATCGCTCCATCCGGCCGACTCAGTAGTAGACCAGAATTTGAAGTTTACTATGGGACCGACAATTAGGATGATTTTCTTTAGTTCACTTGCGCTGTTTACAGCGCTTTTTCTCTGGATGTTTGACATCGGCCGACGTATGCACCGGGTACGACGCCGGCTGGCCGAAAGTGAGGCATGATTATGGATGGGAATTACGTCGTAATGGGTGTGACTCTCGTAGTTTGGATCGGACTCTTTGTTTATCTGTATCGATTGGACAACAAGGTGAAGAAACTTGAGGAGAAGGTCTTGTGAAAGCAAAATATATCATAGGCGGTCTTATTATTGTCCTGTTTATGGTGTGGGGGACTGCTACGTTCTTGAAGACTACGATACAGTATGTCTCCATTGAGAAAGCAGGACAGTCTAAGCGCACAGTGCAGGTTATGGGGAAAATAGACTTTGACGCTGTAAACTTTAATACAGAAAAGTCGAGGCTTGAATTCACGATTTATGATGCCGATGCAGAGCAGATGGATGGAGCTGAGAGGCTTGATGTATACTACTATGGAGTAGTGCCCGGCAATTTCGATCAGGCTACATCGGTTGTGCTGAAAGGAAAACCTGAAGGGGATGCTTTTGTCGCAGAGCAGATGCTTGTCAAATGCCCATCGAAATATCAGGGAGATGAGGGGGAATATCAGGATATGGAGAAGCATAATGAGGCTGTCGAACAGGCTGGAGTCTAATTATGAACAATCAGGTTATCGGTCAGCTTCTGGTATGGTTGGCTCTCGTATGTAATCTTCTGGTTGGTTTCGCTTTTTTCAGAACAGCGAGAGGCGATCAATCATGGAAGCGAATAGGCTCAACGAGCTACAACCTGTTTGCTGTGTTTTCAACTTTAACTCTTGCTTGGCTGTTCTACCTGTTTTTTTCACACGACTTTTCATTCAAATATGTTTATGAATATAGTGATACATCTCTCAATTCATTTCTGTTGACTGCGTCTTTGTGGCCGGGGCAGGAAGGGACGT
>JAJRUL010000090.1 GCA_024277795.1 Candidatus Zixiibacteriota bacterium | reverse complement strand
GTCAAACTGGAAATCCCGAATGTAGCCGCCTTGCAGACAGTAATATTTGTCAGTCGTTTTGGAGTGGGGCGCGTAAAAAGTTTGCGGATCGACGCCCATCTGGTCGATGGTTGCGGCCGAACGGGAATCTTTTTGCGCGAGTAGATTTTGCCAATATTGTTCTGGCGTTTCTGCGTCTGGGAACAGACAGGAGACGCCGATAATTGCGATTTTTTCCATAATTTCTTTTCTTTAACGCAAAGGCGCAAAGGAGCGAAGACGCAAAGAGAGTTTTCTTTGCATCTTTTTTCCTTTTATCTCTTTGCGTTAAGTTTTTTTATTAAGCCGGTACAAATAAATGATTTAACTGTTTGCTGAAATATTCAACAACGATTTCATATAATGTTTTATAAATGGGCATGACTTGACTGCTCCTGATAAATTTCTTCTCGTATTTGTGGTAAATCTTCCAGTAAATCTGCCAATGTTATGCCTTCTTCTTCCATCATATCAGCGATTTTGTTTGCCAATTGATAGGTTTGCGGTAATTCAGATGAAGCAATTGTTTGCTTACACGAATCTACTTGAGAAATGAAGTGTTGAGAATCACCCAATATATTGTTTGACATAACACACCACTTTTCTGGCTCAGGTACATCATAACTTATACTATGATGCCTAACTCAATAATTTTACATTCCATGCACGCAGGCCTTCATAGCTAAATCCAAGATAGAATGTCAATTTTTCATTTTCATCTCGCCCCTTCTCAACACCAGCCCTTGCAGGTACAAAGAAAACAGGAAGCCCGCAGGATGATAATTCAATAATTCCAGATTCAGGAGCATTAATTTGAGCAACTCTACCCTCAACTAATTCTAAACGCGACGTATCTGCATAAAAGCCACTCTCTCTATCCCACTCTCCAAGTTCTAATGAATTAATTAAACGTCCAATACCAATCCCTTTCCCTAACCATTCATGTGACCGAGTACGATTTCTCTGATTTCTTGATTTTCCTCTAGACTGCTTAATTAAATCTTCTGAACGTACCTGTTCAACTGATGACCCCTCAATCGCTTTAAGAACATGAAGCATATAAAGGTAATAGTAAGCCTCTAGCGAATCACCTACGGTTCTCCAACTAGCTAACCTATCAAGAGCAATATCAATGTAGTCTCGCGTAGAATATCGAATTGCTCTAAACCAAATTCTGATGTTACTGACTGAATCAGGCTCTTCTCTAAGATTCTGTTCCATAAGGTCAACGATTCGTTCAATTTCACGGTTAGGTAAAGATGCCCATTGACGTTGATTCTTTGCCAGATACGCTCTGACAATCTGCCGTCTAATAGGGGGGGCATAAACATCCGAGCGTGATAATAAATTATCCCATCCCTGTAATGCACGTGCATAATCATCATACACTTGGTTTAAACTAGACTCACAACTTTTTACATATCTGCTCGAACGCTCACCCTCTCTGGCTTGACGAACACTATCCATGAGCGTCTCTGCTTCATCCAGTATCTCTTGATACCAGCCTGTTGACCTAGATCGGATGGTAAGAAACTCAGAACGTGTTTTCACTCCCGATATTGTATATCCAAAATCAAGGATACGGATAATCATCTGAACTGGAGATATATAAGCATGTTCTGAATCATTGTTTAATTCTCTAGCTCCAGCAAAAGCTTTTAATGTATTTTCAACTATTGGCCTAAGTTGTTCTAAGACTTCTTGGGACGAAGCCCTCTTCCCTCGTAATTCATCAATATTGTTGTAGACAACCTTTCGGTAAGCCATACCCTTCATATGATGCAATGTTGAATCCTTGGGGGAAAGGATAATTGCTCTATCTAGGGCTTCAATCGCCAATTCTGGCTCATTCATATAAATCCCATACAGTCTTCCAAGATGCCCCCAAAAGTGTGCTTCGTCAGGAAATAATTCCACCAATTTCTTAAAAATACTCAAACGGCCTGCTTCTGTATGAATATCTTCTATTAATTTAGCAAATTTGGTATTCCCAGCCCCTTCAGTTCCAAGCAAGTCAGTCTCATTTCGTAAGATAAAGATTCGACGAAGGAGTTCTAGCAAATCATCGCTGGGTATAGGTGTACTAGATTCAGAAATTTCTATGAAGTGGGGAGACCAGAGCGGTAGATTACGTTTCCAGTTTCTCCTTTCACCATGAGTTCCAGCAAGAACAATTTGTAGAATTTCTTCGGCAATCAATTGATGAGACGGTCGCCAAACCCCATTACCAACCTGAATTAACAATTCCAATTGCGGATCATCTAAAATCTTTTCAAGATGCAAAGGACGATTTTCTGGATGTCCAAGATAGGGTGCAAAAATTTGTGCGAGAATTGGCTTATGCCCATAATAATACGCTAAAGCAATATAAGTAATTATCTCCTGTTGTTGAGGAGTGGCATCTTTTATTCTGTACTCAACATAACGGGTTAACCCCTTATAATCTTCACCGAATGTAGCAAGGGCAAAATGAAAAGGTGTTCGATTATCTGGATCATTCAAAATAGATTCTAGCATTCCTGATTTTTCAGGAGCAGCAATCTTGAATTTCTGTAAAAATCTAGCACCTTCTACATCATTTAGTTGTTGACCCAAAAATATAGTGCGCTTATGTTCTTGTGGTATCTCGAATCGGCGTATAACATTTAAGAAAACACAAGGGATATTCTCTGCTCGTGTTTCATTATAAAGTTTATCCAATTGATCGGGAACAATATCCGCACCCTCGACAATCACAAGAATGGGTTGACCTGTGGGTTGGAACAATTCTCTGAACCTACTTATAGTTTCGCTAGGTGTAATTCGCTTAAGCAACACAACAGGATAAAATCGCTTTAGTTCCCATGCAATACGTCTTGCCACAGTAGTCCCACCAGCACCAGGCCAATGAAGTAAATTAAGTCTTACAGTTCTCCTTGATCTCAATTCAGATTCCACCCGCTTACGAATACTTTCTGTCTTATTACGATCTGCATCAAAATGATTGGCTAGATCCGCCCATCCAATCTCTGATCCTTTTAGATAATCAATGCCCAAAATTCGTCCTGCTTCCGATTCAAGTTCAATATTCGAATGCAATACTTCAAAATCTTCTGACAGCCAATTCAAATTTTCTTGTCCCAGCACATGAAACATTCCATTTCCTTTTGGTATGGATGCCGTTACGGGGAAATCATCACCTATTGACTTGATATTATATTTGATACCTTGAAGAATATTTTGAGCTGATATAGGTATTAAACTAGCACCAAAATCACCCGCTAGATTTGACAATCTCTCAGCTTCTGGAATAGCAAATACATAATCAGCCGCATCACCTAAGACACCATCGATCATGCTACAAATGGAGCGTACATATTTAGAAGCATACCAAAGATTAATAACTGTAACTGGTCGCCCACCAATTGAACGTGCAAATTTTTCCAAAAACTCTGGTAGTATCTGTCGACCATATTTTCGATTCCACTGACGCCAATCATCATCAACTAAAGATAATTCCCGCCCCTCCAATCCGCGACCTGCGTACCAATAGCAAGCCTTATCTGGAACCATAGATGATTCATTACCAAGTGTCCATAAATGCACAGACCTATAGTTCTTCAAATTAGAAGCTACAAATGAATAAATACCAGTTTGCTCTGTTTGTGTATCAAAATCTAATACTACTGAAAGAGGTAAACGAACTAAATCCTCCCATTCCTGAGCTAATTGTTCTTGATCTTTTCCAACTATAAAAACATAGCGTCTATTTTTGTCAAAGCGATGACAGGCTTGGTAAAATTCATCCCACTTTGTGATATATGGTTTCAATTTATCTTGTTGTTGTATGGTGTCATTCAATGGCTTATCTAAAAACCAGCGCCAAATATGTCGGCGCTCCTGAGCTGTTGCTACATTGTTTTCACTACCGCGTCGAAAATATAACCGATCCGCTTTTAATACTCCGAAATCTTTTTTTGAATAATACGGACCATCTTTAGCTACAGGAATCTCAATTACACCATAGGATTTTCCATCTACAACCATAGGTTGATAAACAAATTGAGGTCTGGGTTCTACCCTTGCACTGTTCAACTGGCCTTGTAAATCAGCATCATCCAAATGATCTGATTCTGACACACCTAGTAAGTCACGACGACCATCGGGATAATGTTTCACGCCGATAACTATGTATGCACAATTTTCCCTTGGGGTATTCGCCATTGAAATAACATCTTTTATGAATTTTGCTTTGTTACCATCATTATCTAAGCGGTATGGTTCTTTTTTGAAATCTAAAGACTGACTTTCGTTACCTTTAGTTAATATAGCTTCTAATTCTGATACGTTTATCATGGCTTTGCCCTCATAACAGATTAAACTTTATGGTAAAAGATAAATAAATCACTTACACAAATAATCATGCCACCTACACAAACAGATGATTCAACCCCTTACTGCGTCCCAAGAACATGTGCATACACACGCCCTAATCCACCTGATACTCAACAGAAGACTCAGCAACGGCCGTGTCTCCCATCCGCTGCGGCATCAACCGGTACCCCATCGCCTGAATAATAGCGTTAATGCTGTCAAAACGGGGATTGCCCTTAGCCGACAACGCCTTTTGCACTCCCTGTCGGCTCATATTAACTTCTTTGGCAATGTTGGACACACCCTTTACCCGCGCAATCGAACGTAATGCAGATAGCAAAGCGGCCGAATTGCCATCTTTTGCATACTCGGCAAAAATCTCATCCACAAAGCCATCAATCTCTTCCGGATGTTTGGTAAAGTATTCAACGGTGAGTTCATCTAATGTTTGATGAATGGGCATGATTCAAATACTCCTTCCAATAGGCTTTCGCCTGTCGAATATCTTTGTTCTGGCTGTTTTTATCGCCGCCAGTCAGTAAGACAACAATTTTGTCGCCGTCTTCGCCAAAGTAAATGCGATAACCAGGGCCAAAAAAGAGACGCAATTCCACGATGCTATCGCCAACCAATTTGTGATCACCATAATGTCCAGCTTCAACACGAAATAGGCGGTTGAGGATGCGTTGCCGTGTTTTCCTGTCACGTAAACCATCGAGCCAGATGTTGAATGGTACTTTACCAGACTCAGTTTTGTACGTAACGACTGTTTTTGTCTGATTGTTGCCGCTCATAAATACCTACTCGTTGTTTTTTAGTATAGCAGTGCAAACTATAGTTTGCAATAGATGCAAAAATCAGACTTGTTTTTCAAAGTCTGAATGACCGACAGGCGGAGACTGAGCCTGTCGAAGTCGTAGCGGACCCCGCCTCTGCCTTCCACAAGCTCAGGCGACGGCTAGTCTCTATCCTACCTTATACTCTGCACGGGATTCAGCAACGGCCGTTTCCAACACCCGCCGCGATGACAATGTCGTTATTGGCAGCACTTCATTAAAAGATGACGTCAATGCCGACAGATTGAGGTAGCTGGCGACCGGATCACTCTGCAAAATTTGCAAAACCGACTGCCGCGCATTTTCAGATAAATCGGCAAGCCCCGACAGTGGGATACTACGAATCCCCATT
>JAJRUL010000089.1 GCA_024277795.1 Candidatus Zixiibacteriota bacterium | reverse complement strand
TCTTGCTCCAGTCAAATCAAGCTCTGTCTGCTGGGCTAAGCCGTAGGCAGAAGCACCATAGATGACAGCAAAGTTTGCTGTTTTGGCAGCTCGCCTCTGTTCTGAGGTAACATCTTCAAGAGCAACTCCATAAACCTCAGCCGCAGTACGAGCATGAATATCTTCATTGTTCTTAAACGCCTTAATCAAACCGCTATCTCCACTACAATGCGCTAAAAGACGTAGCTCAATTTGAGAATAGTCAGCAACTAAAAGTAGATGGTCCTTGTCACGCGGGATAAATGCCTTGCGAATCTGCTTTCCCTCTTCTGTACGAACAGGAATGTTTTGCAGATTCGGATCGGTCGATGATAAGCGCCCAGTAGCCGCAATAGTCTGGTTGAAAGAGGTGTGGACACGTCCTGTCGTTTCGTCGATGAGTTTTGGTATCGCATCAACGTACGTATTCTTCAGTTTTGTGAATTGACGATACTCTAAAATGAGCTTTGGAAAGGGATGCACAAGTGCAAGCTCTTCAAGAACTTTAACATCAGTTGAAAAACCTGTTTTCTTTGCTGTTTTCCCCTTTGTAGGAAGACCGAGCTTATCAAAAAGAATGTGTGATAGTTGCTGAGTAGAATTAATGTTAAACTCACCGCCTGCAATAGTGTAGATTTCTGTTCTGAGTTTTTCAAGATCATTTGACATGGATATTGACAACTCATCAAGAAACTCACGATCGACATGAATCCCCTCCTCTTCCATATCTGAAAGGACTCGAATCAACGGTAGTTCAATATTATAGTATAGGTTTTGTAAATCCGGTTCATTGAGTTTAGGGGCATGAACCGCACGCAGTCTAAACGTATAGTCAGCATCTTCAGCCGCGTAGTATGTTGCCGTTTCGATTGGAACTGTAGCAAAAGACTTCTGCTTCTTTCCCGATCCGATCAACTCACTGATCGACTGCATCTTGTGATTCAGATGTGTCAATACTTGGTAGTCAAGACCGTGCCTATTCGACGGGTTGATTACATAAGAAGCAATCATTGTATCGAATGAAATGGGATGTATATCAATTCCGTATCGATGAAGCACCTGAAGATCATACTTCATATTCTGAGCAATCTTCTGAACATCTTGTGCCTCAAGCAATTTTCTTAACTCTGCTAACGATTCCTCTAATGGGAGATTCCCCTTCTCATCATGACCGAGAGGTATATAATATGCTTCTCCTGCCTTATTACTCAAAGACACTCCAACCAATGATGCATGTCGTGCGACCAACGAGGTTGTCTCAGTATCTACTGCAATCTCTTTACCTGCAAGCATCTCTTTAACTAACGCTTTAAGCTCACTCAGATCCTTCACAGTATGATATGACACAGTTGCTTCTACTGCTTCTTCAACTGAACTCTTCTCATCCTTGTTGTTTGTTTTTGGAAGAAGCTGTTTTACCAAAGAATGAAACTCCATTTCCATAAAGAATGACTTTACAGCATCAAAATCAATCTCACGACGTTTGAGTTGTTCGAGATTAAACTCGATCGGTGCCTGCGTGTCTATCGTTACTAATTCTTTGGATAGGCGTGCTAAATCTCTGTTTGCTTCTACCTTAGCCCTCACCCCCTTAGCTTTGATCTGTTCGTACTTGAGAAGTACCTCCTCAAATGACCCAAACTGTGCTAATAAGCTATCAGCGGTCTTAGGGCCTACTCCCGGTATTCCAGGTACATTGTCTGAGCTGTCCCCCATCAAAGCCAGTTTATCTATAACCATCTCAGGGTAGACACCAAATTTAGCCTTTACTTCCTCTCGACCGAGCCTGCTCGGCTCTTCATTGGCAGATTTAGGAGTATAGATCCGCACTTGATCGCTCACAAGTTGATAAAAGTCTTTATCGCCTGTCACACACCAGACGTCTACGCCTGCCTCCTCCCCTCGCTTGGCGAGTGTGCCAATGATATCGTCGGCTTCAAATCCAGGTACCTCAAAGTGAGCGATATTAAGCACCTCCACAGCTTGCCTAATACGTGGTAGCTGATCGACCAATTCATCAGGCATCTTAGCTCGAGTCGATTTATACTCTTTGTAGCGCTCGTGACGATGGGTTGGGTGCTTCGTATCCCATGCAACGGCAATGTAGTCAGGTTCTTCTTCTCTAATGATTTTTAGCAGAGAATTTATAAGTCCGAAAGATGCAGAAGTATTCTCACCTTTCGAGTTGATGAGCGGATTGCGGATAAATGCAAAGTATGAACGATAGAACATCGCCGACGCATCTATTAAGAACAGAGTTGGTCTCTTCTTATTCACTTGTACAACCCTTCTTGCTTGATATAATCTAGTACACCTGCAGGAAGCAATGATTCCGCTTCCTCATAGTTCTTATCTCTCAATAATCGCCGTAGCGTTGTAGAGGAAATGTCTGGTGTTTTCGTTTGAATAATTTTTGACTTTGTAACAAATGGATATGAGGCAACATCCATGAAAAAGCCAGGGCGTGCACATATTAAAAGATCAGCTTCATCCATCAGTTCGCTTAATTTATGCCACTTTGAAAGAGTTGAAAGAAGGTCTGCCCCAATCACAAAATCAAATGTAGATTCGGGATAAATCTCCTTCAATCTCTTGATTGTGTCTATTGAGTAGCCTGACAATGCATCATCCTTTTCAACTGTACACACAGAGAGATTTGATGTTCCTTCAATAGCAATCTTCACCATCTCTACCCGCTTTTCAAAAGGTGCATGAGTACGCTCTTGTTTTAGAGGATGCCTATAGGCAGGTACTAAGAGAATCGATTCAACATTAGTGTGAGTAATAACCTGCTCAGCTAGTACAATATGACCACGATGAATCGGATCGAACGCTCCCCCCAAAATGGCCGTCCGACGTACAGATGCGTCAGGTTCCGACATTTTCCTTGCTACTGCCTTGAGACGCTTGCTCGAGTGCTTTCCTGAAATACTTTTGTGCTTTCCCAACGTGTTTATCGGCAGGGAACGCATTTTGGAATTCCTCAAAGCATTCTGAGGCACTATCGAGCTTCCCTTGTTCAAACAGAGACTTACAGTTAAGAAAAGCTGACTTTGCCGCTCTTTCTCCTGCTTTTTTGACTAATTCATGATCAGAAAAGACAAGAGCAAAATTCTCAAACCCCGTTCGTGCTTCTTTATACGCCTTTATATGATAGTCCATTTCTGCCTTTTGATATACTGCCAGAGGACCGTACTTTGTGTCAGTAAAATCATCGATCACTTGCTGAAAATACATTTTTGCGGCACGATAGGCACCTATTCGACTATAGGTTATTCCGTTCTGATAGTATTTTCTGGCTAGACGCGTTCTTGCCTTTTTTAAGTATTCTTGGGCATCGGGAATAACTTCAGATTCTGGAAAATCTACGATAAAGTCTTCGAACTGCTTAATTGCAGTGACAAGATCAGATTGATCTAGTGCATAATGCTTTGGAGTAGACTCAAAGAAAGAAACTGCCTTCATAAATATCGATTGTTCAAAATAGGGAGATGAAGGATAGTTGAGAGTCAACCTGTTGAATTCTATCCCTGCTAAAGTATACTCTTTGTTTCCATAATACGACAAAGCAAGAAAATACTGTGCGGTATCGACAACAGCCGCCCCAGGGTAATTGTATACTACTGCTTTGAATCGTTCCTGAGCGCTAATATATTTCCCCTTCTCATAGAGTTGTTTCCCTTTGACAAAGAGGTCATGGGCTGAAGGTTCTTCAGTGATCTTCGGACCACCGCAAGAGATAATCGTCAGCAGAAAAGCCATGCTCAATATTGTTGTACAAATCCAAAATGCAAATCTTCTCATGCTCGATATGTCTCCATCAGCATCTTATAGTTCTCAAGCACTCGATTGATATACATATCAGGAAGGTCTCGATTCTTTCTTAATAATCCACGTACTTTGGTCTCACCCATATTATATGCGGCAAGAGCTTTTTTGACATCACCAAATTCAAGAATCTGCTCGAAAAGATGTAACATACCGAGTTTTATATTTGCCTCTGGTTCAAACAATGTTTTCGACCCTTCCCATTCAACTCCTGTACGATTGGCTAAGTCTTTCCCGACAAAAGGCACTACCTGCATAAGACCTCTGGCTCCAACATGAGACTTCTGCCCTTTCTTAAAGGACGATTCAGTCAGAATAATCGCCAGTACAAAAAGGGGGTCGTACTCATATTTCTTACTTTCAGTATAAAT
This sequence comes from Candidatus Zixiibacteriota bacterium, assembly GCA_024277795.1. Classification (GTDB taxonomy): domain Bacteria; phylum Zixibacteria; class MSB-5A5; order GN15; family FEB-12; genus JAJRUL01. The sequence goes on along the minus strand of JAJRUL010000089.1, from coordinate 2,880 downwards.
AACATCTGTAATCTGATAGATCTCTTCTTCATTGAAACCAATCTGGAAGTCATCAATCGCTTTGAAAATCTGAAGTTTCTCTTCCAAATGTGAAATACGTGCCTGCTGAAACTGTATCTGACGTTCTAAGTCATACTTATCCATAATGAGATATACCAAAAGGGCGGATTGGAGCAGATATATAAAGACAAGTACAAAAGCCACCGGCTTTGAAAGGAATATCCCTAACTTTTCAAACTGGATCATCTACATATCCTCTAACCATGTTCCGTAAAAATCATAACCATCAGAACTATCAATTTTCGCATATCCAATTCGACCGATCGACAAATTCATACCTGTTATATGTATCACCTGATCAATATCAGGACAGTCCGCAGTCGTTCTACCAATACCGATACGTTCATCGGTCAGCCGATCAATAATAACCTCTACTGTAGTACCTATCAAGGAGTTATTTTTCTCAAAGTTGATCTCACGCTGAAGTGTCATCAACGTATCTACACGTTCGTGTTTAATACTTTCTTCAACCTGTTCTCCCATTTTTTCTGCGGGAGTCCCCTCTTCTGCAGAATACGGAAATACTCCCATGCGATCAAAGCCAATATCTTTAGTGAACTGTACCAGTTCGTCAAAATGTTCCTCTGTCTCACCCGGGAAACCGACAAGAAAAGTCGTTCTCAGCGTCGCCTCTGGAGAGTTATCTCGAATCCTCTGAATCAAATGTTCGATCCCTGATCTGTCGATCTGACGTTTCATTGACTCCAAAATATCGCTATTGATATGCTGTAAGGGGAGGTCGTAGTAGTTCAGAGTCTTATTTTTTGCCCCCATATATTCAATTAAATCCTGATCTACAGCAGGTGGGAACAAGTACATCAAGCGAATCCATTCTATTCCGTTTACATTTTCCAACTGTTGCAGTAGGTTGATAATAGTCGGGTTTCCAGGCAGATTGTACCCCCCAAAGGTGGCTTCTTGTGAAACCAAGATAAGCTCCCTTTTCCCGTTTTCTGCTAAAAATTTCGCCTCTCTCACAATAGATTCTGCGGGACGTGAACGAAATCTCCCTCTCATCCCTGGTATTGCACAATACGTACAACCGCGGTCGCAACCATCTGATATCTTTACGTATGCGTATGGCAAATCGTCAGATATAAAACGATCTTTCCAACTTAAGTAACCAAGTTTTCTCGGTTCTATCTTGATCGTCTTACCGATTTGTTTTGAATCACTTACAGCCCCCGCTATTGAATCCAAAGCACCCAATCCGAATGCCCCATCCAACTCCTCAATTTCATCGAGCATCTCATCACCATAGCGTTGCGATAAACAACCAGCCGCATAGATAGTCTTGAGCATTCCTTCTCGTTTCAGTTGTCCAAGTCTCAATATCTCGTTAATCGACTCCTCTTTTGCAGGTAAAATAAACCCACAAGTATTCACCACTATTGACTCAGCATCTTCTGGAGAACTAACAGGTTCGTGTCCTTCGGCTATCAATCGTGCAGAAATATAATCAGCATCAACATCATTCTTGGGACAACCTAATTTGTGAACATAGAATTTCATAATGACTACAACTTCACACGTTCGACAGAATCAGGAAAAGACGGGATAAACTGAGATGATCGACAAGCAGTAGAAAGCTTCATCCAATTAACGATAATAGTGTTCAATTCATCATTGATATCATAGTATTCAAGTCGTTTCAAGATCTGATCCGAGTCATCAATATGGACAACCATACTGTCGGGATAGGTCTCAGAAGTGTGTGTTTTTATCCGCAATTGATATTCCCTGTTTGGTGTAATCGGTTCAATCGAATAGAGCCTGTCTAACATAAGGAGAAAAGAAAACTCTCTTGATGTCGATTCAGAATCAACAGGTGTCTCTATGATTACTTGGTTTGCTGATTCAGAGTAGGTATAGATATTACTACCATCGAAGAGGAATTGATCACTTCCAGCATCTAAGAAAAAACGACCATCAGAAGCGACATACAATTCACCTGATGTTGAATCAATATCATCAAAGATATCTGATTTAATAACTGAAACAAACCTCATCGAAAGACATTTCGCTGAGTTTAATCGTTCGATCAGCAGGTCAAACCGATCGTTAGCTTCAGCTGTTGACCACGCAACCATCATGGTAAAGACAGGGACAATAATTGAAAGATACTTATACATATTCTGATTATACGAAACAATACACGATCAGTTTGCTTCTTGCTTCTCTACTTGCGGTGGTGCGGAAGCGGTTGTGAACAGGGTATCTATATATGCTTGATCAACAAGTACTTCACGTGCTTTCGACCCATCGAATGCTGAGACAATAGAGGCTTTTTCCAGTTTATCAATCAATCGTGCTGCCCTTTGATATCCAATACCAAGCCGTCTTTGCAAAAGGGAAACTGACCCCTGTTTATGCCTGACTACAACTTGACATGCTTCGCGAAATAGAGGGTCCCCCATATCGATTTCAGCTTCAGTTGTTTCACCGGTTGCCTGAGAGATATTTTCAAGAGCTAACATCGGAAGCCCCTGCTCCTTGATGAAACTGACAATTGCATCTGTTTCATCACTTGTAACATACGCCCCATGTATCCTCGTCGGTTCAGGTTGTCCCGGTGCGAGGAATAACATATCGCCATTACCGAGTAGCTTTTCAGCACCGTTTGCATCAATAATTGTTCTTGAATCCACTTTAGACGACACCTGAAATGCTATACGTGCCGGGAAATTTGCTTTGATAAGTCCAGTAATAACATCAACTGAAGGTCTTTGGGTCGCTAAGATCAAATGAATCCCTACCGCACGCGCCATCTGTGCTAGTCTTGTAATAAGCAGTTCTGTTTTAGATGAACCACCACCTGTC
>JAJRUL010000088.1 GCA_024277795.1 Candidatus Zixiibacteriota bacterium | reverse complement strand
TCCTTAAAGTCTGCTCAGCTTGTCATGCATGATGGAACACCGGTAGATTGTCCCGGCCTTGACTCCCTTCCCCCTACCCGTGGTTTCCAAAAACTGCTTACCCCTGACAAGAAATCCCTTTTAGTTTACCTTGGCATTCCAAGAGAAGATACCGGACGACCCGGAGTCAAACTCGAACATGACGCTGGCGGTGAACATGTGCGCTATGAACGGCTTGTCCAGGATGTAAATGATTTTGTGACAGGTACAAAACCGAGGGAAGTTGAGTTTGTTGTAAAAAAACCAGAAATCAGGTTTGAAGGAGAGAGCTCTGATATTTTTGATTTGCTACCTATAGCAAAGTTGGAACTCGCTGGAGCGGGGCAACCAAGACTTGCTGATAAATTCCTCCCTCCTTGCATAGCACTGTCTGCCTCTCCGCTGTGGACGGAACTTGTAACTTCACTGTTCGCACGGGTAAACGCACTTTCTGGTGAACTCAAACAGAAATTGACTTATAGCTCGGAACATATGTTGACTCTGACTAACGCTGATATCCCAAACTATTTTCAAGCTCGTGAGCTATTGGCTTCTCTTCCCCCTCTAGTGCATTTTTATACTCATACAGATTCTCACCCTTTTCACTTCTATCAGTTGATGTCAGATCTTGTCGCCCGCTTAGGTATTATCTTCGGTCTGATTAGTGACAATGCGGCTGATGATTTCCCAGCGTACAATCATGAAGCTCCTATTAATGGTGTAACCGTATTGCAAGACCGCCTAGACGCAATCTTCCCGCTATTCGGTCGCTCCCGTGAAGGTGAACTACCATTGACAACCGTTGCTGATCGAGAGAATATGTTCTCGAGTTCTCTGGCAGGACAGAGATTAGCAGGGAATGAAGAAGTGTATCTATGGGCACAGGCAGATATGCCTGAAGATGATATGATCAAAAACTTTGTCTCGTTAGTTCGAGTAGCCGCTTCTAATCAAATTGATCAGTTAATTACTTTCAATCTCCCCGGAGTCAGAATGGAGCGACCGGCAAACATCCCGACAATGTTACCAGCACCTATGAAAGGGTTGTACTTCCGTCTTGATACACGTGATAAACTTTGGTTGGATATTCTCGATGCTGGTGAGCTTATGCTCCATGTTCGAGAAGAAGATTTCCCGGGATTGCAAGTTAGACTGCATATTCTCAGGAACTAATAGAAGAGACTATTTAAGAGGGAACATTATAAAATAATGAACAATCAGCAGCAACAGTCACTCGTGCAATTGTATACTCCAGTCTTTGCTCTGATGTCAGCACTTGAGGAAAGAAACGATTTCGGTGATCCTGAAGACCTCGCTAAAAAAACCGAACAGCTTCTTGATACTGTTCGTGATACAGCAGTTAGTCACGGGAAGAATATTGACTGGGTAAATGATGCACGCTATGCTCTTGTCGCTTATGTTGATGAAACAGTCAGCCGTTCAAATTGGCATGGCAAAGATATCTGGATACGTATGCCACTCGGTGCAAGAATGGGATTGGAACCGAATGCGGGAATAGTTTTCTTCCAAAAACTCGATGGTTGGTTACAAAGCCCGAATAAACCGCTTGAAATGTTAGAAGTATTCTATACCTGTTTGGGACTTGGTTTTCAAGGACAGTATTTCAGTCAGCAAGATACTCTATCAAAACTGAAGCATGACCTACTTGAACTCCTAACTAAAGGTGGAGAATCTCCTCACATACTCTCCCCTCACTCTGACCGACCAGCACAGAAGATTGAAATAGATCCCGATGAATTCCCGTGGACATGGTTCGCAAGTGCAGCCTTTGGTTTCCTGATAATCTTATTCATCATTTTCAAACTACTCAGTAGCCATGAGATCAATTCATTAGTGGAGGCTTTGAATTGACACAGTTTATCCGATATCAAAATTTCAAATCGGGTAATGTTGTCAATATAAATAGATATGTTTAATCTTCTTCTGACATTTGCGCGCTCGAAGGCCAGTAAATTTGCCGGCCTCATACTTTTTCTCGTCTTACTCTTTATAGTTCGTATGATGGTCTTCCCACGGACGGAGAAGCTTTGGTGGATATTGGCCGCTGTTATAATTGCAGTAATTTATATTTCATGGTATTTCTGGAATGAACGCAAGTCGAAGCAAGCCGCAAATGGCATTGCAGATGCTATGGTAGCAGGTGCCAAGCAAGATGAAGCCAGTGCGAGCCCTCAAAAGAGAGAAGCATATCGTAAAGCACGAGAGAACCTTGAGTACACGATGCATCTTCTTGAAAAAAGCGCACCTAAGGATTTCAAAGGGCAGGCATTATATCGGCTCCCATGGATAATGGTTGTAGGACCACCCTCTGATGGAAAAACTACTGCAATTAAGAATGCTGGCATCACATGGCCACAAGACCCTCGACTCGATGAAGCTGGTGGCGGTTCAGCAGGTGTTGGTGTCGAAGGAACAGGTGGTACCCGAAGTTGTAACTGGTTCTTCAGTACGGATTCGATTATCCTTGATACTGCAGGAAGATGGCAAGCTCGTGATCAGGGTGCAATCGATGAAAAAGAGTGGCTAGATTTCCTCACAATGCTTCAGAAATTCCGTCCGCGTCGGCCTATCAATGGCTTGGTAGCCCTTGTAAGTATTGAACGCGTTTTAGCAGGTAAGGAATCTGCCAAAGAGTGGGCTCAAAAAGTACGTCGACAAATCAATGAGATCATGGAGAAATTAGGAACACATCTTCCAGTCTACATAATTTTCAATAAATGCGATTTGATTCACGGTTTTGTCGAATTTTTTCAAGACCTCAACAAGGAGAGCCGTAAACAAGTTTGGGGATTCACCAGAAAATACGAACCAAGGATCCGCAAAAGTGGTGACGGACAAGAGTCTGAACAGGATGCCATTCTGGCTGACTTTGATCGTGAATTTGAAGAGCTGGCAGAAGTGCTACAACGTCGACGAACTCACCGTCTCTCTGACCCACAACTCTTCCCGTCTGAACGGTCAGCTCTATGTATTTTCCCTGGTGAATTCAAAGCATTACGAGAGAATGTCAGGGAATTTGTTGCAGACGTGTTCTATGAGAACCCATACGGACACAATCCGTCTTTGAGAGGTGTATACTTTACGAGTGCTACTCAGATGGAGGGAAACCCCATCTTGGAACTGATGAAGAAAGTTGCTGGACAATATGATATCCCTCTTGATGCTCTTCCTGCACCGAAACATAAAAGCGTTGACACTTACTTCCTGAATGACTTGATGCAAGACATCATATTTAAGGATCAGACTCTTGGAGGGCGCTTTAAAAAGTCCCTATTCGACAAGTCACGTATGATGCTCGCAGGTGGACTTACTCTTGCAACACTTCTGGTTGGCGCATGGATGACAACCTCATACTTCGTTAATAAAAACAAGGGAGATGAAGTCTACAGATTAGCTGACAGAATGGACAATCTGTCCCTGCGATCAGAAGGAACAATCCCAGTTGTTACCGTACTCGACAGCTTAAGATTCACTCTTGATGACTACGGTTCATCAGGATTCCCATTTGGTGTATTCTACTACCTATTCGGTGGCAATGAATGGGGGGGGCTCACAAAGGCAGGACGAACAAAACTTGCCCACAAAACAGATGAAACTTTTATTAATGATGCATGGAAAACTTGTGAGCGAGTTCTTACTGGAAATACTAGAGCGAATCTTGCCCGGTACATTTCTTCATACCGCACATATTTGTACTTGTCAAATGCCCCAGGCGCAGATCTGGTCAACACAAAAATCGTTGCTCAATATATTATGTCATCAAAACGATTTAGAGATATCAAAGACCCTGTTGAGCGATCAAGATATAGAGGAATGCTCTCTAAATTGTTGGAATACTATAGTGAATATGAATCTAAAACTAAATTTGAATATGACCATAAGCTGATTGAACGTGCTGAACGCACTATTCGAAGTAAGTGGCGTTGGTCTACTCTTCTTAAAAACATCTTGGATGATGAGCGATATGAATCAGTCGGATTCTCAACAGATGAATTTAATTTACTCGTTGGTGGACATACTATCCCCTATGCCTATACGGCAACAGGATGGAATGAATTCGCAGCAGATGCCATCGACAGCACGTTTGATGATATCACGCATGATTCGATCATGGTTGCAATACTCGGGAATAAAATGGGTTCTAAAGATACCAACCCGCTCTTTAAGGAATACTACAAAGTATGTAGCAAGGAATGGATCGCGTTCTTTGATGCTCTTAGGTTAAAGACAAAAGGTATCCAACCGGAAAATTTCTTTGCAGAAATCGCTGACGCTCAGTCACCAATGTATCAACTATTGATAAAAGCCGCAGAAGAAACCGTCAACGAAGGAGAGCTACGAAAGTTCTTCAAAGATCTCCATCGTTTCACTGGAGTATCAACTGGTATCACATTAGATGATTCACTTACTACTGGAAGTTCTGGCGGAGCCGGCACAGCTCCACTTGATAATTATATGAACGCGATGGGAAAGCTTAGTGAGATTCTCGATGAACAACAATTAGCATCTTCTGATTGTGCTAAAGAATACTTAAAAGCCAAAAAGAAAATAGCAAAAACAAAAGAGAAAACTGACTACAATCTCTCAAATTCAACCCTGTCAAGCTCTCTCAAAAGACTGCTCGATCGACCGTTTAAGTATGCAAAGCAGGTTTCCTCTTCCTACACAAAGGCATGTATAAATCAATCATATAAGAATAGAGTATATGCATATTATGAAGATGAATTCAAAGAACTCTATCCATTTTCTAGAGAGAGCAATGAAGAAGCCTCCCCAGATGAATTAACAAGTTTCCTTGGTCGTGACGGACAGATTCTAACTTTTGACTCAGAGGAAGCTCAACCTGTCAAACAAGCAGGGATCAAACTATCACAACAGTATGAAACATCAATAGACCTAACCAAGAAACTCTCGAAACTTCTTCGAAATCAAAATGCAACTGTCAACCTAGTCCTCTCTCAGAAAATGATGCCTTCATCGATGCAACAACTAAGGATATCTGATGAGACAGATACTCGTATACGATATGCCAACGGCCCAACAGAAACAGTCTCACTAGAAGTCCCTTGGACTTCAGGTGAGTTGCAACTCGACCTCGATCTTACAAGTGGTGAGATTATCACCCCGATAATAACTGAGGGACCTTGGGCAGTAATACGGTTGTTAGATATGGCTAATATGGAAGGAAAACGAGGAGCAATTCGATTTCGCCGTGGACTAACGGTCAAATTCAGTTTACGAGGGACTTCACCACTACCTTGGTTTCGTGAGTTTAAACTACCTAAAGTGGTCTGTCGCTAACTAGCAGGATTAGAATGCAAATAGGATACTACGGAAAACTTCCACATTTTGAAGACTTTATAGGGTCTGCAAACAATAATGCTCTCACAACTACCATTCGAGAGTGGTTGAATAATTCCTCTGATACTCTGTTTCATGCTTTAGGCGATAATGTAAAAGATAAATTCATGGCACTCGGTGAAATATCGATGTTAGTGCAACCAGAGAAGGCAACTTTTCCAATAATCTGCCTTTGGGCACCGTCAAAGGATGTCAGTGGTCGCCATGCCCCATTCTCGACCTATGCCATTCTTGATAATGAGATCGTATCTACGAAGAGTACGTTGTTACCTGAAGCATTCAAGCATTTCCTGCAAACAGCTCTGCTACACCTCACTACTGATGATGGTGTAGGTTTTACAACAGATCATGAGCAAGAAACATTGGTTCAGCTTGCAAAGGCAATTCCTGAAAATCTGAACTCCATCTCTGACTCATATATTTCTTTTATAGAGGGTACCTCAATCCAACAATTTACTGATTCCTTTGACCACAATATAGACAGTAGACTGGGGATGAAATGCTTGAACAACGTTATTATAGCATTGACACCATCTCGTGACACAATAAATGATGCTTTTCGTGCTCTATTTCGCTTCCCGCTCTCTGGTAAACACGATACATCAGGGCAAGAGATCGCTTTCTGGATTCATATGACTGAAGTGTTACTAAATATCCATATAAGTAAACAGTCTCTTATTTGGTCGAAAACACAGTTAAATATTGTATTCGGACCATGCGACGACACTACTTTATCTAGTGTTATGACTATATCAAAAGATGATGATAGATTGTGGGATTTTGCAACGATGAATCTTGACGGTTCAATGATGGATCAAACGTTGTACAAAAAAATGGAAAAAGTCCTATACAATAGCAGTAGTTCTCTCGTAGATATACAAAACGTAGCAACATCATTGTTGGCAACTGGATAAAAAAGAAGAATATGTCTGAAATAGATTTTGGTGCTCTGGTAACAACAGAAATATCACCTGACAACTTCACAGGTGAAGACATAAGTTTCGATGAAGCCTTTGAATGGTTGCAGAGTGAGTTAGCCAAGTTAACAAATCCTGTGCTCGCTCCCCAAGATGATAACGACCCTGAGAATAAGTCTCGTTTTATCTATGAACCAGTCGACTGGGATAAAGTGATTGAAACAAGTCTTGAGATTCTTCGTGCTAAGTCGAAAGATCTTCGAGTGGTCGTCTACCTTACACGAGGTCTGATCGAAACTCAGGGTGTATCAGGAATCACAAACGGATTGAGTCTTGCGTACGAACTCAGTAAAGCTCATTGGGATAAAATCTTCCCAACGAGAGAGCGAACCCGCTCTGTCGCATTCGGTGCTCTTAAAGATCAAATCCTCGAATGTATAGATGACAAAGAAGGACCTGCTAAAACCACAATAAACGGAACAGATATAGAACTCCTTGATAAAGCTGTCAACATAACGACAGAATTAAACAGCTTTCTCCGAGAGAAACTGCTCAATGAGCCTGTCTCTCTCGGTTATCTGGAGACTACACTTGATAAACTATTAACCGAAGCAAAGAAAAAGGGTGCCCCTCCCCCTCAACCGGCGACAACTCCTACTGTTCAACAAACAGTCCCTATTCCACAACCGACAAGTCAGGCAACATCCGCTCCCCCGCCATCTGCCAAACCAGAATTTGATTTTTCAAAAGACGCGGATCGAGGAAAGTATCTGCTTGATTTGAGAGAGTCAGCCGTAAAACTACATGCATGGGCCAGAGACCACGCACCATCAGATCCAGTAGCACATAAGTTTATTCGCATGGTCTATTGGGCACCATTAGCGTATCCGCCTGAGACCTTAAACCTAACACTACCGGGACCAAATCAAGTCTTGCAAGACAATTTGATACAACAATGGGAAAATCAAAACTGGCTTGATCTGCTTAAGGCTACTGAAACAAGTTTTCCAACACTTTGGTATTGGTTAGACCTACAACGCTATGCATGTGATGCTATGGAGAACCTCGGTAACCAGTTTGACCTTGCCAGACGTGCTATTATAGACGAAGTGACATTTTTCTTGCAACGACTACCGCATTTTGCTAATATGAAAACACAGGATGGCATTCCAGTAGCCAGTGAGGAAACTCAAGACTGGCTAAAGACTGTCAGTAGCACTGCACATCAACAAGAATCAAACGAAAGTGTTACTGTTACTTCATCTGAAGGTGGACATGAAGACGGAAAGACAGATAAGACTTTTGATTCTAGTGAACCGATAGATAAAGGTCTGGAAAGAGCACGGGAGTACTTGCAGACCACCCACGGTGGCCGGGAGCGTCATATTGTCCAATTGCGACTTACTGAGTATCTATTGGGTAAGAAAAATGTCCCTCTGGCTTTCAGCTATGTCGAACCACTTGAGGAATACGTAACGACATTTCAGTTGGCACAGTGGGAACCGGATTTAGCATTGCAAACATTGCACTTGTTGCACACTTGTTTGATTCGGATGAGCAAAGTGAATAAAGATTCTAAAAACATTTACCTTGATCGATGCAGACAACTATTGCCACAACTTGCCGCCCTCGATCCTGTTATAGCGGCTAAAGCCGCAAAAGATTGTAAGTAGTTTGATAAGTAATTGCCATAGATTGATTGCCTGAATGTAAATAGAACAAGAACAAATAAACTAACTGTAACCTTAATAAGGAGTGTTACCATGGCAAAAGATGAAGCCAGTGTAGCCCCAAAAGAGATGGTCAACATCAAGCTACCGGCTCCTGCCGGTCAGCAAGGTGAAGAACTGCCGTTGCGTCTTGCAATTGTTGGTGACTTTACGGGAAAAGATGATGAGACACCGGTCGCGGAAAGAAAAATGCGCGATATCAATTCAAAAAATTTCAATGATATAATGAGCTCAATGGATGTTTCGACATCATTCTCAGTATCTAATGAAATTAGCGGAAATGAGGGTGAAGAAATTCCTGTTGATCTTAAATTCAACGGCATCAAATCATTCCACCCAGAGGAAGTCGCAGCACAGATTCCGCAAGTGAAAGAACTCATGGACCTTAGAGACAAACTGATTGAACTGCGCTCAGAAGCTGTACGCAATCCAAAAAAACTCAAGGAACTTAATGAAGTCCTCGGGAAACTTGGATTGAAGTCAGAATAACGGGAAACGGAGAAATATATGTCTGACGAACAAAAACCTGAAGGTGCACAACAAGAGGCACCACAGGCAGAAGCAACTACCGCTGACAGCGGACTAGTTGATAACATGACTCAATTATGGGAGCAGGAAGCTACTAATCTGGCCCCAGATCAACAGGAGATTGGAAAAGATCTAATACGGTTCTTCAAAGACCGTATCAAGGGAGTCAAGATTGATAAAGAATTCTTCAACGCTGCTTTGGATGAAATCGATGCTCTCATTGGAAAACAACTTGATGCTGTTCTCCACAATGAAAAGTTCCAAAAACTTGAATCGGCGTGGACTGGTTTAAAGTGGCTCGTAGATAGAACTGACTTCAGTTCGAACATCCGCTTTGACCTGCTCAATGTTTCAAAAAGTGATCTGTTGCAGGACTTCCAAGATGCAGTCGGGGATATTACTACAACCGGTCTGTATCAACATATCTACACCAGTGAATATGGTTCACCTAATGGTAAACCGTTTGGTGCGATGGTGCTAAACTACGAATTCTCACATCGTGCTCCTGACATGGCACTGATGAGTAAGTGTGCAGAAATCGCTAACATGGCCCATGCACCTATCCTCTCCGCAGTATCACCTGACCTTTTTGGACCAAAAGGCTTCGATCACCTCACCGACAATCGTTTTGCAGTCGATGAAGCACTAGCAGGAAAAGAATATGCTAAATGGCATGGATTCCGTGAAGATGAAAACTCACGATATGTCGGCTTAGCACTTCCTCACTTCCTACTTCGCTTACCTTATGGTGAAAAAGACAATCCAACCAAACGTTTCAACTATAACGAAGATATAGGTGGACAGCACGGTAATTATCTCTGGGGAAATGCTGCCTTTGCTTTTGCCAGTAGAATAACTGATGCATTCCGCAAGTATCGTTGGTGTTGGAGAATTGTTGGTGAAGAAAGTGGTGGAGCAATGGAAGACCTCAACATGCATGTCTTTGATGAACATGGTGAGCAAGTCCAAAAACCTCCGACAGAAGTGTCCCTTTCTTATCGTAAAGAAGAAGAGTTGAATAATGCAGGTTTGATTCCCATGCTCTGGATGAAAGAAAAAGACACGTCCGTATTCTATCGTGCTACAGCAGTGAAGAAACCTGGTACTTATGCGGATACTGAAGAAGGTAGACAGAATGAACGTGATGATAAAATCCGTTGTCGCCTGCCATACATCTTTATCCTGACTCGCTTTGCCCATTATTTGAAGCGTCTACAAACTTCATATATTGGAAAGGCCGTCAACAAAGCAACGATCAACAAAGAACTCAATGACTGGATTAAGCAGTATGTGAATGAGTCCAAGAACCCACCTGCAGGTTCATTGGGTAAGAGACCGTTGCAATTCGCTGAGGTCAATGTTGAAGAAGACTCCAAGAATCCCGGAGTATTTCTCTGTGACATCAAACTCACACCTCATACAATGGCTGAAGGGTTCACCACCACACTCAGCTTGGTGACAAGACAAGACATGGGATCATGATAGACAAGAGACACACGGAACTGTTTAAGTAAGGAGAATGAAAAATGGCTTTAAATTTCTACCTGTCGATTACAGGTGAAACTCAGGGTGAAATCCAAGGATCGGTTACACAAGCCGGCCGTGAAAACAAAATGGAATGCTTTGCTTTAGAGCACGAAGTTATCTCACCCCGTGATGCGGCAAGTGGGCTTCCAACAGGCAAACGCCAACACAAACCTATACGTATTCTCAAAGCAATCGACAAAGCTAGCCCCGGATTGATGAGCGCGCTCACCAATAATGAGAATCTGACTGAGGTCAAGCTTGAGTTCTGGCGTCCAAGCGCAACAGGAGTTGAAGAGCAATACTATACTATTGAACTCGTCAACGCCAGCATAGCAGGTATTTACAGCGCACAATTCAACAATAAGATACCTGACTTGATGCCAAGGATGTATGAAGAATGGGTTCACCTCGCGTACCAGAAGATAACATGGACGTGGGAAGACGGTGGTCTGACTGCCGAAGATGATTGGGAAGCTCCTCAAGTTTGAGCAACTTACCCGGTATACGTTTTTGGACACGGCTCGGGCAATGTGATAATGCCCGAGCCTCCTTTTCTGATGACGATCAGAATGCCGTTATTGATTCAGTACGTGAACACCTGAGTTGGCTTCTGAATACACGTCGTGGAGATGCACCCGCATGTCCAAACTATGGTTTGCCGGACCTTTCAGGTGTAGTGGCAGGACTACCGAGTTCTGAACGAAGTTTCTATAAAGCGATTGAGAAAAGCATTCTTGATAATGAACCGAGACTCTCATGGGTACGAGTAAGACTAAGCGATCAAAACAACCCTGGAGAAGTTTATATAAAGTTTAACGTTGATATCCTGCTCAAAAGTGACGGCCGAAGTGAAAAACAGAGACTTTCGGCTGAGGTAGATATTGACTCAATATTCGATTTATCCGGTTACTAATAATGCCACGAAATTATTTTCAAGACGAACTAAACTATTTACGCATTCTCGGGAAAGAATATGCCGAGAGACATCCCGAAGCACACTTTCTTGGTACAGGGGCAAAAGATCCCGACGTAGAACGTCTCTTTCAGGGATTTGCATTCCTAACTGGTCGCTTGCATGAACGCCTTGATGACAGATATAGTGAAATTGCAGAAGGTTTTCTTCATGTTTTATGGCCAGAAGCTCTCAAACCAATTCCTTCAGTTACAATGATTCAATTCGAACCAGATAAAAAAGTCCTGAGAAACAATATCGTTCTGGAAAGTGGACTGCCTCTTTTTTCTAACAGGCATAGTTGGGGGGTACATGAGTTTAGAACTACCCGACGAGTTGATCTTTATCCATTTCGACTTACAGATGTACATGTTGAAGGCATAGGTCAATCATCCATCTTAAAATTCAGATTCACACTCAATTCTGGAGCTTCTCTGGAAGAATGTACTTTCGGCGATTTTCCGATATGGATAAGTGGAGATGACCCCCGCTTCAAGTATGGTTGGTACCAATGGCTGACACAGTATGCAACTTCAGTTAAATTCGTTTCAGATTCTACTGATGAATCTGATGAGATAACCCTGACACCTATAGGCTTTGGAGATAGTGAAGCCCTATTCCCGGATTTTGGTGACGAAATACCTGGGCACCGTATACTCAAAGAATATCTTGCATTCCCAGGGTATTTCCTTTCTGTCAATGTAGGGTCACTTGATTTTCTGAAGACACTCAACATTTCTGAAACGTTTGAGTTGCAAGTACACTTCAAAAATCGCATTCCTGACGGATCATTGCGTGATATCAAACAGGATGCATTTAGAATATACTGTTGTCCAGCAGTAAACCTCTTCGATAGTATAGCTCGACTCCCTTTAGACCACACAAGGTCAGAATATGTTATTCGCTCAGATGAACATGACATTGCCCACCATGAAATCTATAGTATCAAAGAAGTTATTGGAACGGAAACAGGCGGTACTGGCAGACGCTTTGTGTATCGTCCCTACTTCGACCAACGTAACAAAGTACTAGAAGATGAGATTCAGCCAACATATCGATTGAGATTTACAGATATCCATATCAAGCGCGATAATCGTCCTTTGACTGGACGAGAATGCTTTATATCTTTTGATACCCCTGAAGACATAGCGAAAGGGATGAACAACCAATCAATATCACTCCATTTGATCTGCACCCATAGAAGTGGTGCGACTGATATTACCCCCGGTGACCTTTGTCAGTCGAATGAGAGAATCCCTGCATTTGTTAAATTTAAGAACTACATCAGACCGACACCAATGAAGCCTGCTCCAATGTCGCCAGAACACCTTTGGTTCTTAGTTTCGAGCTTTGCAATGTCGAGACAATCTGTAGCCTCTTTGGAACAATTAAAGTCAGTTATAACATTTCATGCTCGTGGTGATGGAGGCTCCGCTTCACAAATCCAACATCTCCTTGATGGTTTATACGATTTTAGCATTAAACCTGGTGTAACTTCAGTAAATGGGACTCCTCTTCGCACGTTGGCAGTAACTTTCGTTTTTGATTGTGACCCTGACCAAATGGGCGAGTTTTACATGTTTGGTGTTGTCATCAGTGAGTTCATGAGGCATATAGCCACAATCAATACACGCCTCACCTTTGAAATCAAGTACCGTAATAACCGTGACACTACATTTATCTGGCCACATAGGAGCGGAACATGCCCGGTACTATAATTGAACAGATGGTTGAGAAGCCATTTCGCTATTCTCTCTTTCAGGCAATATATCTGATACAATTATCACAACCTGATGCAGACCGTGTTGGCTATCATGGAAAACCCTCGAAAGAGGCTGTAAGGATAAAGAATGTCGCATCATTGTTGTTTCCTGCAAATCATGTTCACAGTATCAAAAGGCAAGATGAACTCGACAGCATTTTCTATGAAATAGAAACGTCACTCCTGGGATTATATGGTACCATGTCCCCACTCCCGACCATGTACACTAGCACGATTGTCGGGAAAAGTGAGGATGATAAACAAATTAGGGAAAGACTCAGAAATTTTCTGGATATGTTCAATCATCGCATCCTCTCTCTTTACCACAGAGCAGATGAATATCGGCATATCCACAGGCAATACCACAAAAATGACTCCGATACATTTACCGAAGCTATCTTATCGTCTGTTGGATATGCTGACCCTCAAATGCGCAAGACTATCGGTAGTGATATGTTCACCTCATTAGTTCGTGATCGTCTGTTAGGGTTTTCGACTCGTTCTGCTGCAGGGCTAAAACGATGGCTCAAACAGCATTTCCCTACTATTCCGACTAATGTAGTGGAAAACATCCCTCATTGGGTAAGGCTTTCGCGGAGTGAACTGAGTTGTCTTGGAGTATACCATAGTGAGTTACCAACTAGTGATGATAGTTCTGAATCAGGATGTACATTGGGTGAATGGATGCTCGATCATGAGACAAAGTTTCGAGTCTTTGTAGGGCCACTCAAATGGGATGACTTCTTGGGCTTCCTGCCCCATGGAGCAGACTATAGCAAGATAATAGAGCTAGTCGAATTGTTTGTCCCTGACTGGTTGGAATTTGATCTGCAAGTCCAGCTCATAGGTGGAGAGTGCAGTCATCTCCAATGTGTACTTGACGGAAACACTTCGCAGTTAGGACTTACCGCAGGACTTTTTGATAAGATGGGACAAGAACAAAATCTCAGCCTGATCCTTGATATCAGAGGGGCGGCATAGATGAAGAATATCGTGTATGTTCGGAGGAAAAAATAATGGCACAATCAAAAGCCGATGATCTGACCGCATCTCAATTCACTTTAGATATTGACGGCATAAATGCACAGGTTGATGTTATTGAATTTGTTGGGTCAGAAGGTATTTCAGAATTATTCAAGTTTGATATACGTTTCAAATCAGAGGAGTTGAACATACTTCCTGCTGATGCAGTAGGTAAAGACGCAAGATTCTTGATTCACCATAGTGAACGAGAGAAACTCATTACTGGTATTATTACAAGATTTGAAGCCATAGGTGTACATGATGAGTTAGGGATATACAATGTGACACTCAGCTCTGAACTATACCGACTCGATCAGATACATCAAAGTAGGATCTTTCAAGGTGTAGGCATCCGTGACATTATTATTGATGTCCTCGAAAGTGCAGGATTGACATCAGATTATTATAGTTATGAGGTTGATCAAGCCTTTGAGACAATGGAATATTGTGTCCAATATCGAGAGTCAGACCTAAACTTTCTCAATCGCATCTGCCAACGTTTCGGGATATTCTACTACCACAAATTCTCTTTTGATTCAGGTACAAAACTGATCTTTGCAGATGATTCAGGAAAACTTGGAGCATTTGATAATGACCCTGCAATTCTATTTCTTTCCCCCGATGGATTGTCAAGTGCACAAGATCATGTCGCCGACTTCAGGGTTGCACATACTTTACTGACCACAAAATTCACTTCAAGAGATTACAACTTCAAAACTCCCCAGTTGGATATGACAAAAGAAGCCGAATCTGAGAAATCAGAAAATCTTGAATGGTATGATTACCCGGTAAAAGCCAAAACACAAGATCAAGCAGGAGATCATAGTAAACTAAGACAGGAATCTGAAGATTGCCTTCGGTTTTCAGGTTCTGGCCAAAGTGATTCGATCAGGATCATCCCTGGATACACTTTCGAATTAGAAAACCATAACGTAGCAGAATTGAATGATAACTACTTAGTTACTTCCATGACACACCAAGGGACAGTACCTTCATTGAGGCAACAAACAGCAGAACAGCCGGGTTACACCAATTTTTTCACACATCAGCTCGCAAATATCCCTTATCGTTCAGAATTCAAAGCGTATCAACCACGAATCAATGGAAGTCAAACTGCTACAGTAACGGGACCTGACGGTCACGAGATTTATTCAGATGAATTTGGAAGAGTAAAAGTCCACTTCCACTGGGACAGAATAAACGAGCCCAACGAAAACAGTTCATGCTGGGTTCGAGTCGCTCAAGCATGGGCAGGAAAAGGTTGGGGTGGAATGTTTATCCCCCGTATTGGGCAGGAGGTTATAGTCGATTTCCTTGAAGGTGACCCAGACAAACCTATCATAACGGGATGTGTATATAATGGTGAGAATATGCCTCCGTATACTCTTCCCGATGATCAAACAAAATCAACAATACGATCTGAGAGCTCCCTGGGTGGAGATGGATTCAATGAATTCAGATTTGAGGATGCCGCTGGTAGTGAGGAAATCTATTTGCATGCCCAGAAAGACTACAATCTGGAGACACTCAACAATAAATCGGAATCGGTTGGTGGAAGCGAATCTCAGAAAGTTAGCAAGAGTCGAACGAGAAACGTTGGTGGTGATGAATCAATCAAGGTTGGTGGCAATCGATCTCACAGTGTCGAAAAAGATGAGTCGATAACAATCAAAGACAACAGGACCCTCTCCATCGGAAAAAATAGTGATTTCACTATTGGCAAAAATAGTACATTGACAATTGGTGACACGGCAACAACAGATATCGGCAAAGATTCGTCGACAAAAATCGGAAAATCGTACAATATTGAGATCGGCGATGCATACAACTTAAAAGTTGGCAAAGACTGGGGGGCCGATGTCGGTGACAAAATTATGTACAACGCCGGAAAACTTATCATGTTTGAATCAGGTAATGCTCTTACTCTCAAATGTGGCAGTGCTTCCATTGTCTTAAATAAAAACGGTCAGATACAATTGAAGGGAAAAAATATCTCTATAAAAGGTTCAGGAAATATCACGATCAAAGGATCAAAAATAACTCAGAACTAACAGGAGTAACAGATGGTCGTGCCTATAAAAACTATTGCAGAACAGATTGCAAATTGTAGTGTGATACGTGGATGGCTAGTATCTGTGCAGGCTGATGGGACCTTAATGGTTAGTACAGTCAACTCTCAGATAGAGCCTATCCCATGTGACTGCTTAAACCCATCGGAAATATCAACACCATATTGCATTGGTGATGAGGTCCTAATTTTAAGCCCTGTAGACAATCAAGGTCGGGGGTGTGTTATCGGGATGATCGGTAAATACAAACCGGATAACAACGATTTGAAACATAAGGAAAAAGCAGTAATCAGTCAGGAACAGATCGAGATTATTGGTGAAAGAAGTGTTG
>JAJRUL010000087.1 GCA_024277795.1 Candidatus Zixiibacteriota bacterium | reverse complement strand
TATCCTTTCATCATGTGTTATTCTATGGCATCAGGTCACAACGTATATAGTGCGAGTTTTCTATTGTTAAGTGACCAGATAGCATTACAGATCTTCTTCAGTGCCTCTACATCATGAGAGATAACCATAATGCCAATCTGTTTTTCAACTGCAATTTTCATGAGCAGGTCAAGCATCCCTTGCTTACTGACAAAATCAAGTCCATTGAACGGCTCATCAAAAACCATAAATTTGGGACAAGCTTGCAATGCGCGCAGATTGACGATTCGTCTTCTCTGACCAAGAGAGAGGTCACCAACCATTCGCGTTGACCAACGCTTATCATATAATGTTGTCGCTTCAATAAGACAACTCCACTTCATACATTCATCACTGGATAGACGCGTATTACTCCGAGCTTCTTCCAAAGAAGCTGCTACTGAAACATTCAATGGCAATACTGCATCAGGATTCTGTGGAACATAACGCAACCATTGTCGAATAATCCGTGTTTCATGAGGACGACAGTCAAATAAACTGATATTACCTAGTCGCACGGTTCCTGAGTCTGGCCGAAACAATCCTGTAATGATTCTACCGAAAGTTGTCTTGCCTACACCGGTCCTACCAACCAATCCTACTATTGATCCCGCCGTAATCGTGAAATCTATTTCATCAAGCACTACAGTAGGATCCTGATTATCAGGATCAATTGAGGTAGACAGAAAAGATTTCGTAATCTTATGAAGTTGCAATCTGTCTACTAATCTTAGACTGCTATTGATATCAAAAGCTCTCTTATCGGTCGAATTACTCATCATACACCATCAGTTGCATTGTTAGTAGTATTAAAGAGGTGACATGCAACCTCATGCCCTTCACCCGCAGACACAAAGTTCGGTTGAGAATGCTGACAGAGTTGTTTCAACGACTTATCATTGGCTGCAATTGAACATTCAGAATAAAAAGGGCAACCGCTTGAAAAAGTCGAATCCGTTGGTTGTAATTCACCTGGAAGAATATTTGCCTTTTCATCAACTGCGAACCAAAGTTTACGTGTATAAGGATGAAACATATCGCTGGGCTTGTCGACCAACCATTCCTTCGTAAACTTCTCCACTACAACACCTTTACAGAGAACAATTACTTTCTCAACGAGTCGCATCAGCTCTAAGCGATTATGAGAGGCGACCAGCATAGTCATACCTGCAACACGCATTTTCTCAATTAACATATCGTTTGCAACTTCACGCGTCTTTCTATCAAGAGCTGTGGTCGGTTCATCTGCAAGCAACAACTTAGGTGTTCCCACTATGCTCATCGCCAATGCGATACGTTGACATTCCCCGCCTGAGAGTTGAAGATTCCGTCGACGATCAATGTAATCCAGAGTTAAGTCCAGTTGTTCAATGCTTATTGCGAATTCATCTAGGAGTTTCGAAGCAAGGCTTTGATCTCCATTTGCAATGTGCGTAAAAACTTGTCTAATTTGCAAACCAATATATCGATCTGCCTCAAAACTATAAATTGGTTCTTGAAAGATAGTCCGAAAGCTTTGCTTCAAATGTGGTGCTACAAGCTTCCGATGATTGCGGTAAAACCCAACAGCATTTTTCCGAATAACATCTCTATTACTCAAATCAACGTAGTTATTTACATCCGGAGCAATAGGTTTACCTTCGAAAGAAGCTTCACCTTCTACCCATCCCGGTTCATCCATCGGCAAGGCAAGGATAGACTTGATAATTGTTGATTTACCACACCCTGAATGTCCCCATAGCCCTAAGGCAGAACCTTTCTCAATCTCAAATGAGACTCCAGTAAGTGCTTTGACAAGCTCCTTCCGTGTCTGATACACAACAGAAAGATTTTTGACCGTAAGTGCTGACATTATTCTAAGTGCCCGTTTTTCATGAAGACTCTCCTAACAATCTTTCACGCAATGCATCACCCAGGAGATATAATGAAGAAACAATTATCAGGAGTGTAATCAGAGGGATATAATAACCGGCTGAGTCTGACCCTTGATTCATCTTAATCAATTGACCCCAACTACTAATCTCAGGAACTTTCCAATCGAAATACGCCATAGTTGATTCCCATAGCACAAAAGCACTCAACATAAAAGGTAGCTGTACAGGAAGCAGAGGAAGAACTCTTCGTTTGAGTAAGTGAACCAGAAAAATCCGATTTCTGGATAGACCAATCTCCTGAGCATACAGGTACTGTTCACTATCAAAAAAAGATGAAAAACGTTCTTGGAAAAGAATCGTTGAGCCGAACATGAGAAAAACAGCCATCCCCAGAGTAAAGCTCATAACCGTCAAATTGCCACCCTGAATTGAAAAGAGAGCAATCAATAACAGGAACTTTGGTACATTGTCAATCATTTCAAGAAATGAAACACCTGACCATCGTAAGAAACGCCTCCATCTTGATGGTGTGTGAGGCAAAGGGATACGCGGACGAGCAGGCCATATTGTCAGCAAAGCTAATCCTAAAGCACCAACAAGACCGAGGATAGTAGCAAGTGAGCCATAAAGTATGTAATCGATCGCACCTTTCCCCATCCAATATCTGACATTATTGCCTCGTCGATCTGTTCCCCATGGAGGTGTTTGAACGTTATCCGCTTCTTCTTTCATTATATCTTCATCAGTAAGGAAGTCATCATCATCAATAAAGACTTGATCAGTAGCTTCGCGATCATTAGCAAGCCAACTCCAATACCAAGATGAAGGATTAAGGTTCGAATCTGAGGTCACCTCTTGGTCATTCATACCGAGTACTGCGATATAGACCATAAGACACACCCCAAAGATGCCATACGCAAGCTTTAGGTAGTGACTAATCGGCCTGCCCACTCCACCTGATGAATAAACAGTCCACCTCCAAGAGGAGCGAATACTTTCTGCTTCTACTTTTTCTTCAATTGTTTTATTCACAATTATCTCACTGTCGAGATTCAATCATCTTAAACGCTGTATCTTTATTTGCAACTGTGCGGTGATTACCATTCTTATACAAACTGGCACCAGCATAATCAATAAGCCATATATCATTGCATCTCTATAAGCCAAGTAGTTGCCACCCGGCTTTAAGACTGATTCAATGAACCCATAGCCAACACCACGTAAATCAAGAGCACGCTCAACAACTATCACACCACCGAACAAATAGGATATCCTTGTCGCCAGACTCTGCCACAAATACGGACGAATTGTTCGATAAGCTAATCCTTTAGTACTTTGTCCTCTAGCTTGGTGTGCGATATAGTATGTCTTCTCCTGCAGATCAGCAAAAATAGACCGGAAGTTCCTTGGCCATTCGCCAAGTGCTCCCTCACATGATCCAAGAATAATCCCTCCAAGGATTATCTTAGACCATAAGTTAAGCAGACTGCCATCCTCAAAATGAATTTGCCATAACAATGCGAATCCAACCAACCCAACTAAGAAAAGTGGGAATCCACTTGTCAGTGTAAAGAGTGATGCTATTCCTTGCCAATAACCTGACTGGGGTTTCTGAGCCATTTGATAGCCAAGTATTAACGAGATGGTACTGGAAATAAACAAACCTAAAAAAGCCATCGTACAGCTATAGAATAACCGTATGAAATACTCATCCCACTGCACTACCCGTAGCTGATCAGTAAAAAACAGAGTCCCATCAAATATCGATTGCCACGGCAAGAGTAAATCTGGCGGTGGCTCTGGCATTATTTGTAGCAATACCCAACGCAACATTAGTGCGCCAAGAGCTATAAGTATTACTGCCTTAACTAATGATGCAACAATGGCTCTCAGAGGTCTATTATATTTATCAGTAATCGAAAGGAATGCCATTGGTGCTTTTCCGACAGACTTGCAATTCTCATACTATCTGGTAGTATCTGGTCGACCAAAATCACACGGATTCTCAAGGACACATTGCGTAATACCGCGTGTTGAATCAAATACTAAACCCATAACTCGAATATTGTTATCATCTTTTCCCGGTCTTACTGAGAGCCGTTCCTCAGAAGAAGTCCTGAAAATTGTATATGAACGTGCGAAGGAGAATTCTACCTCAGGATTCAAATCGAATTGTCTTCTCACGGCATCACAATCGATCATTCTTACTTGGTCACTCTGGAGCTTAACAGAATCTCTCCCTATCAGAGTTCCAGATGAATCTTCCAAGAGTATTACCCAAGGATCAATGTAACGTTCATAGTTCACAATCAAACTATCATCTTGATTCAAATTCGTACGACCGAAAGTATCCAGAAGTATTTCCTTTTGAACTGTCAGAGTATAAACATTCCCATTTTCATTATAAGTAAGAGGAAGACGTCTTGTTACGGGTGCTCGTCCACGACTTAGCAGTGTAACCTCGAGATCAGTCACTTCATTGCGAAATGTCTCTGGACAATTGACAACACGGATTTGCCAGGACGATGCTCCACCGAAAGGCCACAGCCACTTTGGTGCAAAACAACCGCTAACTAAGAGACCTACAAGACTAAATATGACTGTTCCAAGCACAATGCGATAACGTTGTTTCACCTATTCTCTCCCACACACTATTGATTCCATACTATTAATACTCTTCATATTTCCACTTTTCTACACGACCAATAAAGTTATATGGATACCATTCATGACCAACTGCAACCCACCGCGAATAGACGGCATAATTGTGTGGTGTCCAAAGAAAGGCTGAAGGAACCAGATTACCAATTCTTTCATGTATCGCATGCCAGACATTGCGAATCTCTGCAACTGATACAGTCCCGAGTGATGCCCATAGGGCATCAAGAGTTGAGTCGGACAAACCTGAGTAGTTGTCCTTCCCGTCAGTCAGAAAGTACCTGTCAAGCCGTGGATAGATTTCATAGTTCAACACATTGAAAGCAGCATCAAACTCTCTCTCTCTGAGTCTCTCGTTATATTTTTTCACAGTCATTGTAACCGGTTTTGCTTCGATCCCAAAACTCTGCCAACCTTGAGCAATGGCATTAACAAGTAATGAAACAGTAGAATTCTGTGTTCCCGCATAACCAATAAGCTCTATCTTCAACGGTTTTCCGTCTCTCATCCATCTATTCTCATATGAATCGTATATCCAACCTGCTTCTGAGAGCAATTGTTTGCCTAGTTCTATATTTTGTTCATGGTAAGCGATCTTGCAATCATCACAATAATACCAGTACTTTTTCGGAAACGGACCGTTAATCAGATATGCTTCAGAGTTATAGTTCTTGATCAGTGTTTCCCTATCAATAAAAACAGATAGTGCGGCTCTCACTCGCCAATCGGCAAGTTGTGGTTTGCGAATATTGAATGCAATATGCTCAACACTCGGGAAATACAAATCCTCCGTTCGATAATCAGGATGGATCTCACTGCGAAGCCCTATCGGCGCAGATGGAATACAAACATCATCATCATGGGGAGTACGCAACACCGTTTGCATGTTCTGATAATCAAGTACTCGCATCTTAATAAAACCATAGTATTTATCTACTGATGGGTTAGTTCTTTCGAAAATCCAAATTTCAGTACCATTTTTGTCACGTTTAGTTTTGAAAACAAAAGGACCTGCCCCCCAAGGTCTATCCATATACGCGAATTGTTCAGTCCCCCGCTTGGGAGCTCTTTCAACAGGTGCATCAGGTACCGCTATAGCAGGTACAACAGGAAAATCAAGAACTTTCACTGCAGGCGACGGTTTCATACCATTCTTGAACACAACCCAAAGAGAGTCATCCGTCAAAGCCTGCATTGTCTGCACAAACTTGTTGAGCCTATCACCAAACCAACGAGACGGCAGTTGAGATTCAGGGTTGATTAAATTATGATATGTGGCTACAACATCATAAGCTGTTACCTTCATTGAATCCTTCTTCATTGTACTGGAGAAGGGATCCTTTACATAACGGTGGAAGTACGCATCATCAGCAATCTTCACTAACAATCCATTCTGATTGTCAACAGGATTCGGATCAGCTAAGACCGCTAGGTACTTGTCACCAAGCAATTGGCGACCGTATTCAAATTGAAAAAGAGGGCGACAATAGAGAGAGACAAATCGTTTAGAAGCGGGATCATTGGCCATATAGGGATCAAATGCAGCCGGTTTATCAGATTCATATATTGTTAGTGTCTGTGCATGAACTTGTGCAACAGAAGTGAATATGAACATTGTCAACAGTAGAGTTGATAGTGTATTGATAGAGAGTATTTTACTACTCAAACGATAAGAACAAATCATAATTGTAATCACTCCCGTAACTTGATACTCTCACATTGAAGAACCGTTGATAGTGGCTCGATTACTACAGCCGCTGATGGATAATACTCCTGCAAATCGAGAAAACCCTGATAGCCTTCCTGCTGAAAATCTGTCGAACCGCTCATAATTCGAGCGGAGAAATATGAAGCACAGAACAAGGGTGGATATTCATCAAGACTCACAGGATTGTTACCAACCCTTGCAAATCCGAAATAATACGCCGCGCTATCATACACTTTATGTTTGTAGAACCAGTCACCAACAGCCCAATATGTCTTAAACATCTGATTTCGACCTTTAGTTGACTTATTAAGTTCTGCACGTTCATGAAGCCCACCCAAAGCATGTATCAAACGAGTTCTTATCTTAGTCGCTAAACTATTTTCATCAGGATATTCGGCTAACACACCTAGCAATTCTGTCGCTACTGTTACCTTGTCTGAAGAAGCTACACTCCCCCACACTTTCTCAGCTTTTGCATTATTCCCCCTGCTTCTATAAACCCATCCTTGATAAGGCTGGAGGAGTACATCGTCCCTGCTCAATTTTAACAAAGAATCAACTCGATCGACATATCCTAAACGATATGTTGTACGAATCCAATTCAGAAGTTTTCTGTCTTTCATTTTTTCTGATGTTTCATGAATGCGACGAAACGCACCGTTAGCTAAAATAAAGTGAGCTTTGGATAAAAGCATTGTCAGCATAGGATCCGAAAATCTTGCTGTACCATCAGTCGTTTTGATCTCCCATACAGGCAAGAGCTTTGTATCAAGTTCTTTCACAAAACGACCTAAAGCATTCACATCAGAATTTGAAATCAATTGTGATAACTTTAATCGATTAGATAATGCCTCAAGAGAGACACCATCTTTGTTTTTCAAATCACGCTTTGTTATATTTGGTAGTCCTCTATTCGATACGTATTGTATCAAAGAGATTGCTTCCATCGAATCTGGGTAATTGGCAGGGTTCAGTCCATCGATGGTCAGCATCTCCCCTTTTGAAAGACGTGTAACAGCACGTCCAACTATTTTACGCAAAGAAATTAATACTGGTGGTGCCCCACGTCGCTTTCCTGATGATGAGGCAATAGCTCTTGCTTCTTTCAAATTGCCGAGTTGTAGAGCTGATAGTACACCAAAGTATTCTGCGCCCCATTCTCTGACCTTATCTTCCGAATAACAACGAGCCGCCTTAATAGTAAGCAAAGCGGTACAATGTGCTATTGCCGCATAATACTGGCCAAGCCTATAATGATGGACAGCAAGCTTATACAAGTCTTTCTCACCCGGAGAACGCATCGCTTCTATCTTAGCAATTTGTACTATATGCAAGCTACTTGGTTTCGGTTCAGCTGTAACTACAGTCGAAAGTAGCAGTAGCAAAACCACGTATTTCAATACATTGCTCGTTCTTCGCACTAATGCCTACTTTATTAGTGACAACTTAATCGTTGAGCGGTTATTGCCAGCTTTCATTTGGGCAAAGTATACACCTGATGCAACACTCAAGCCACGATCGGACCGTCCATCCCACTGCACAACATGTGATCCAGCAACTAAATAGTCTGAGACCAACACACGTACCCTCTCCCCTAACACATTATATACATCAATTTCAACCTGCCCATCATGAGATAGATCAAAAGAAATTGATGTCGTTGGGTTGAAAGGGTTCGGATAGTTCTGGTACAACTTGTATCGAACTGGCAAAGTTGTTTGTTCTTCAGCCACCGCTACATACACTTCTTCCGAACGACCAAGATATACCCTGAATCTGTTTTCAGGTAACTGCTGAGAAGAAGGAATATCGTAACTCGATTGGGTTGTCATATCAATTATTTGATCTGCTACTACATCCTGAAGAAGCAGTATATGCTCCTCAGAAGGCATAGCATCGAGTTTCCATGAGAGAGTTTTACGATTACCGTCAACCGTCTTAAGCTCAAGCTCCCACTCCTGCAAGTTCCCATTGGAGCGAATATCCTGTGAGAATTCCCCATCATTTACACTCTTAATAAGCACTGAAGATTGATTACCGAGTAAAGTAACAGGACGACAATCATGAAAATCTAGCCCGTCAGATGCACTCACATTAAGACCGATCGTTACACTACCTGATTTCTTACCACCAGAAATCATTGATATTTCTGCAGACCAACTATCCTGCGGAGGTGCAGTTGCAACAGCAGATTTTGGATCCAGATAAATTGTTGCAGTCGGTGATTCGCACATTATGGCATATCCAACCCACGGCATCAATACGTCTGTACCAGGATTTAAGACTCTGTGCCAACCAGTCTCACCAGGATTGGCCTGAGAATTCTGTGCTATAAATGACGAAACTGTTCCAATGGAAGAGGATGTATCTATCTTAACGGGAAATAAGAAGGGGTTTCCTATCAGATTCCATCCACGTGTCAAATCTATTCGGAATAATTCATCTGTACGATATGTTTGTCCTGCAGGTAACTCAATCCCATCAAAATTGAGACTAAAATGGCGGAACCAATATCCCTCACCTGGAACGACTGCCCCTCCCCCTTGGGTAGTAAGAACTATCGTAGAATTATCAGATGATGAAAGCCAACTATTGATACGAACAAGCCTCCAACTATCTGTATTCACATTATTGTTGGACGGAAGACCACTCAATTCCTGGAATATGTGTTGTATCGATGCTGTCGTCAAATTACCAGGAATCGAAACTAAATGCCATGTAGAGTCATTACCGCCTAGCCAAGCATTGCGTGTGATACTATGAACTGAATCGGCATAGCTCCCGCTTATCGCAGTAAACCCCGAACTACTTACCAGACCGGCAAGATCCGTTGCTGTAACATCAATTTCGTATCCAATCGTTCTGAGATTTGCAACTGAGACATTTGTATTATCCAAAGTGTATTGCCAATGTGTCTTGTCTCCTACAAAACTTGGCTGAGTTGTGGGTGACAATACGTTCGTTGTGTTTCCCAAGCGATACTGCAATGCAAGAGTGTCAACTCCACTACCAGGATCTGTCACATATATATCAACAATATCACCTGTAGCATTAGCGATTATTGAATCAATTGAAGGAGGGTTCGTATCAATACCAAAACCAAATAAGTTAATTACCGATGAACCTCCAACAGGGCATGAATTAACAAAGCCATCATGGTTGATTGTCAACACTGCTCCAATCGAATCGAGAATATCAGGTGAAAAAGATACCGAAAAGTCAAAGCCGTTACCGGTAGTTAACACGAATGGATAAGTAGGCTCATTGGTAACAGTAAACACAGAAGATGGAAGACTTATCCCTGTTATTGTGAGATCACATAAACCAATATTTTGAAACTGAATTGTCCCTACACCAGTCGCACCAATGTTGATACTTCCAAAACCTGCATTAGTGGGAGCACTTCCAACTCCAGCACATCCTCTTGCTCTCATGATTGGAAATGACTCGACAACATTAGTAGCATAAGAAAGAGTCATCATAATAGAATCACCTGATGCTATTGGATTCAAATCAATCGGTATGAATACTATTGAATCGAAAACGATAGAATCATTATTCAAGACAGTAACATTATTAAAAGATGCCAGAGATGGAACAAAGCGGAAGAAAGAACTCCCACTAACAGTAATCGCACCACTACTTTTCAACGTCTGCGGGTTACCACTTTGATTCACGATGCTGAAATTTGTCACAACATAGGTATCACATACCAGAACATTTCCAATATCTGTCATTGGATCAGGTCTCCAGTCAGGGACCTGATTTACAGAGATCGTAACAGATTCAAAAACAGTTACACTTGGATGTGCTGAATCAGTAGCTGTAAAAACGATTGTGTACGACCCTGAGTCTTGCGAGCCTGCTATCCACAAAAACGCACCAGTCAAGGAATCAATAATCGGAATATTTCCACTGGGCGGAACAGGAGTCAGCGATGATATGCTGAGAATCGGCTGAGGACCGTCAGGGTCAGTTGCGGTCACTGTGAGAACAAGGGAATCACCTTCATTGACACTTTGTGGGCCAATTGCAGGAGATATAGATGGAGCAGTATTCACCACGAGGTTGACCCAAAGATTTGCGGAGTCAATGCCAGTAACATCGAAATATAAAGCACTATCAACATAGCTTCCCGCAATAAGAGCACTAGCAGCGGCCATATTCAAACGCAAAGTATCATAAACAAAGTTGGTTGCTGTTACTGTTCCCGAATCTGGAATAATATCAAGAAAACTCACTGAGTCTCTTATCTCCCAGAAGAAATCACTTCCAGCAAGATCATTGATTTGAACTAACTGAGAATCTACAGCAGTATCTCCAATAGTGTAGAGGAAGTTTACTGTGTCAGGCAATAATTCAAAAGTAGTGGCGGCAGGCACAGCAGTCGCCGACACTAACATTATGACCAGTATGATGGCGTAAACAATGCCACCACGCACCGGTCCATTTATCTGCATCTTCTTCGATTTTTTCATTTCGAATCCTTTCTGCATCATGGTCGACACACCGTATGGCATTCGCCTAAAATCCAAATCTTAGTGTAAAAGTTCTCGTTCCCGGTGATCTTTTTAGGCTCGAGGCAGGTAGATCAGGCAAAGTCCAATCATGCCCCGATGACGTAACAGGTTCACCACCTCCATCATGAATAGCCACAGCAACGCCTGTGACAAGTAATAAAGGAAGAACACGGTTGACCCCTATATCCGGACCAATCGGAGTCATAAGTGCACTCCAAATTTTTTGACCTATCCCTGCTTTGGAATGAGTTGAATACCCTTTCCACCATGTACGCCTAGCGGATTCAACCTCAAGCATTGTTGCTGGCAAAGCTGTCGAAGGATCATCACGGAATTGTCCGACAAGTAAAACGCGCCTCTGCTCTTCTGAGTAGGTAAATGTAACACTACGTTTAACTACTGAGATATCACGCGGATAACCAAATGCACCGGAAGCAAAGTCTCCCAACCAGAATTTCTTTGGTGAACTAAAACTCCACTCTGTAGGATATACCGTCTTTAATGGGTTTCGAGCTTGCTCATCATACAGCGGAACCAAAAGATGAGTCCCACTTGGCAACCATGCCGGGCCTCGATAACGATCCAAATTAGGCGCAATATCAATTATCACCGATTGAGTTCCCGAGCGCCCGCCACGTTGAGGGGCAATAATCAAGGAATCACCCGCAAGTGTTACTGAAGCAAGACTCAATCCGTATTTGTCACCTTCCGGCTCCAAATCATTTGAAAAAGATGCTCCAGATACATCGTATTGGTAATATGCAATTTGCTGACCACCTGGTTCCCAACTGGGAGCAAAACTACCTTTCTCGCTATCACTACCCGATATACCATAGGAACGACTAGTGAGTGGGTCATAAACACGAACTTCACTTTTCTGTTTATTGTCTCCTATATAATTGTAGGCAAGATATCCTGCTCCAGGTACAGGACACCAGACAGCACCAAACTGATCACCATCACCAGTGATCAAAGGACTGTGACTCAACATCGCTTTTTCAGAATTTGGATTCTTAATCACAAAATCCATTCCCCTAACCACATAAATATCAGCATTTCCTGCAGGTGATGTCGTGTATGACAAACATTGACCATCAGGCGACCAACTAGGCTCACGCTTTGAAATCTGGCCTAGACTATCAGACCAACTTCGTAGGATATAGTACTTGTCAGCATTAACTTCATAGAGATAAAGTTCAAGGTTTCCATTGCCATTTCCAATAAAGGCCGCCCAAACACCACCATTTTTCACCGGTCGCCATGATAAATCACGGTCAATAGGTGTGTGAGTAAATCCAAGCTCATCTTCACCTTCAGACTCGGTGGGAGATTGAATACGCCTAGACTCAAGTGTAACAGTATTGTATATGTACAGTTGAACTTCAGACCGATTGTGTATTTCAAATGATATCCATGTTGTATCTGCTGGAGAGATTTGTGGACGAACTATCTGCCCAGGATATTCTTTCGTGTCAGCAGGTGCTTTCCAATTATCCAACAACTCGACAGCATCACGTGCTTGCACGCTAGTGGCAATCAGCAGTAAAACTGACATAATTGCTCGTTTCCCTACTTGCTTCATAAATTATATCCTCAAAAGTATATTGTTTAACGAAGATTTGGATCTATTTCACGCATATAGCGTTTGACTTCTTCAACATAAGCACCTGTCCCCGGAATTTTCTTTTCTTCTACAAATTGAATGAATTCCTGAGATGATCTGAGTGCATCATAACGCAATGTCCTGACATTTTTGTTCTTTCTCCAACGCTCCATATTGCATCGAACAACAACCAGCATTGCTCTCCACCAGTCTTCATGCTCAGAAGCAACCTTCCCCATCCCACTTACTTCTTTATAGTAGAATAGTGATCGTCGAACATCTATATTTTTCTTATCCCATCCGTAGGCGCAGATCATTGTAATATATGCAGCGGCATTCTCAATATAGTTAGCGTGATCTCCCCCCCAACCATCAAAAGCTTTCTGAAGCCGAGTACGATAGCTGTTGTTGATGAAAAGCCGTGCTTTCCCTGCTTGAATGAGAAAATGCTTCATAGCATCAGAATATCTCGGATCAGACTCTGGGACTTGCTCGCACGTTTTCCATGCTTCAGCAGATCCACGCCTAACAAGCTCAATACAATCAGTAAAACTGGCAACATCAAAACACCCGAATGCTTCACCCAACATAGTCTTTAGGTTTGTCAATTCTGTTTCCGCATCACTGCAATTACATTTTGATAATGATTGCTCCAAGTCCTTCATCATAGATCCATAGGTTACTTCTGCAGAATTCTTTTCAATACAACTGCGTACAGCACGAACGTCAGCCATTAAATTCACACACGGTCGAACCTTCTTCAGAGCACTAGTAGCAGACTTAGCATGAAACCCAGCCTTAAAACAATCATTATTTTCGAAATGACCTTTAGCGGTTTCGAATGAAGCTATAGCTTGCAAATAGTTCGTATTCCCTTTATATGGCACTCCCTTGAAGTTGTGCTTAAAATCATCGAACTGCTTCTCCGCTTCTGCATACAGCCTGTTGTCTTCCTCACACGTATCAGGAGCTTTCAAGCATGGAGGATCATTTGATAGTGAGATAATCTGCGAGCGAGACAAGGAAAAAGAAATACTATCCGCCTCTCCGCATGCTCTCTCTGCACGAACATAAAGGCGCTTACCTCTTTCAGCACAATCCTCGGTTAGTTCACCAAGAATTTCTTTGAGTTCTACCATCCCATCACCACACTCCCACTCAACGACATCCTCTTCATCATCACTGAGCTCGACCACAACATCACCTGAAGAACCCGCCACCTCAACGTCAGCATCAGAGGCCAATCTTTCATCATCTTGTCCATCGGGGACTTCTTGAATATCAGCTTCATCTTCTATGCCTATGACCTGTTCCTCTTGATCAAGAGAATCAAGATACATTCGAGCAGAGTCGACATACTGAGCAGCGAGGCTATAATTCTTCCTAAATATATTGTCCTGCACAGCATCACGTGCAGTTACGAATAATGGCCAAATTTTCAGAAACTTGTCATCACGACTTCGTTTCTTCCTCACAACATTACCGTCAACCTGAAGCTGTCGATAAGTATCACAACTCCTTGCAATCTGCATCAATTCCGGCTTGAGTGTTTTATATACTTC
The DNA here is from genome assembly GCA_024277795.1 of Candidatus Zixiibacteriota bacterium. Lineage (GTDB taxonomy): Bacteria > Zixibacteria > MSB-5A5 > GN15 > FEB-12 > JAJRUL01. Next base: position 3,292 of record JAJRUL010000087.1, on the reverse strand, counting down.
CTCGACTTGGCCATACTCTTCGATCTCAATCAGACTGTCAGCTTTTTCGATATTCCTCTTTAATGCTTTGCGCCCACCCCAAGTTGTGCAGTCGCTTTTTTTGACCCCCACCCACAACTCCGCTATCACACGCTGATTTTCAAGAGCTTCTTGCTTTGCGTTCCCACTTAACATACGTGACAACCCAAACCAAACTATAATAACTGCCACAATTCCTACAAGACCAAATATGAGTGGTTTGACAAACTTCTTATGATCAACTGCTTCTTTTATGGGGGCATCTTCGACAGTCGGCTTCTCAACAAAAGTCTTTATTATAGTTGCGGCATCTTTACCACGAAGAATATTCTCTATTTCCTGATGTAGATCAGTGATAGAGTTATACCGCTCATCCTCATTGGTACTTAGACAACGTTGAATTATTACTCTCGACCTACTACGAGCATCACTCAATTTAAGATTCTTGACGACAGTCGGAAGGTCATTCCTGATAAACTCTACCAAACTTGACCTGCTTCGATCAGCAGGAAGCAATTCCTTGTTTTCCAGAAGACGATAGAGCAACAGGCCACAACTAAAAATGTCAGCATCTAAACCGTAATACGACTGATCCTCCAGAACACTGAGCGCACTATAATGTAAGGAAGCCTCAACACCAGCCTGCTCTGCCAACGGAGAAGATGTAGACAGGAGAAAATCAGTCAACCGAACTTCATATAATTGCGAGCGGATATGCTGTCCTATAATCACGTTCTCTGGTTTTAAGTTCAGATGCGGTATACCATTGAGCTGTACACCTTCCGATGCCGCCATCTTGGTTCCATGCATTGTAACCAAAATACTACTCAGCTGACTCATCACAGCTAGCGCAACTAGCTCATCAACACCCCGACCATGTGAAGCAAACTCATTAGTAAAATCGGATAGATTCCATGCGGGATGTTCCTTCCCGCCAAAAAAAGGTCTCTCTATCGTAACCTCGCCGGCCCTAACGGAGAACCATTCTCCTTCAGGAGTCTTTAACGGCGCAATCAAACATGGTAGATTAAGATACTCAGCGGCTTGACCAGAAAGAGTGAGGGCAGAACGGTACCAACCAAAAAACATCTGATGCTCAGATAGATTAGATCGAATTACTTTTAAACCACGCCTCTGCCCTGATTGTATGTGAAGACATTCACGGAATTCACCTACTGGACTCGGGTGGACACGGAGATCAGTATACTGTTGAGAATTTGGCAACAGTGACCCTTCATCATTACTCATAACATAATAACCGGCTGAGCTGACAATTGATTGTATACCATCACATGATGATTCAATACACTTCGCTGGCTAAGGCTAATCTCCTTATCATATTTATTTCCCGTGTAAATCAGTTTTCAATAATACGAGAGGGACCATAAAAACGCAACATATCAAACACAAAAACGAAAGAAAAGTAACTATATCACCATTACTACTACTGAATACACCCTTAACACAAGAAAAAATTTCCTCCTGATCGAATCAAACAGATTTTCATGGATCAAATTTAACCTTTATTATTATTCGCGACCAATATCCGCATGCATTACTCAAAAAAGGTTGACAACAACAACTTACCCGTGTACGTTTTGTTGATATGCAACGGAACCGTCGCATAGAGTAACATAAAACGTTTAAGACAACACGGCCCGGGGAAAGAACGCGTATCAGGCGATAAACAACAACTGGATCAATAAAACTCCTGTTGTGTATACTAGAGATCAATGCCTTCGACAGTGAGCCGTCACTTATTATAAGATTTCGTATTGACCAATAAGTATGATATCGCCTCTATAAATTGTAACAGGAGAGTATGTATGTTAATATCAAATCGCTGTCAACCACTCTTGATGGTTGGTTTCGTCATGTTACTATGTTTAATCGTTACCGGTGGATGTCAACGGTATCAAGCTGAACAAACATCAGTCGCAGAGAATGAGAATGCGATAAATGCCCGTAAAGTTGCCGAACTTGAACGCAAACTAAATACACAAACAGCCAGATTAAACCAATTGGTCAATGGAATTCAGGATAGTATCACTGGTTGGACTGCTGGTTCTGCTGGCATGACAACTCCTTCTTCACCTGGAATGTTTAGAGCCGGTTCATATGACACCCTTATGAAAGAAGAAGTCTATTTCGATGCTAATGAATTCAGACTTGATCAAGAAGATCGTGATGCTTTGGATAGACTCGCTCGACAAATGGCTAGCTACCCAACTAGTATCCTGCAAATTACGGGACATTGTGACAAAACGGGATCTGCCTTTTACAACCAACAATTGAGCCGACAACGATCAGATGCCGCCTTACGCTATCTTGTTGATAAATACGACATCCCGCTCTACCGTATGGAATCATTAGGATATGGGACTGAAAAACCTAAATACCTTGATGACACAGGTTCTCAAATGAATAAGAACCGACGTATTGAGATACGCCTTATGCTCTGGTCTGATTCACCTATACCATAAAGGAGCTCTTACCGTAAGTGCTCAATCATGCTTTTTTAAAGTGTCTCTTTAATATAGCTCACAAGAGGGTGATTAACGAATTATGATAAAAAACTTCAGGTTCCATTATCTCTTAGGTTGTATCCTATCAATAGCAATCCTCCTGCAACTCTCAGGATGCTGTAAGTGGATGCCATTTATTGCATGTAAGCAAAGCAATATCATTTATATCAACTGGTCATCTTCTCCTGATAGTAATGACGGTCATTCTGTTCAAGTACGTTTTCTCTTATTGGAGAATAAAACGGCATTTGAAACCTGTCCTGCTAAAGCTATCTTCGATCAAAAATCTGACTCAGCTAATTTTGCCAAACTTCAAGTAAGAAATATAAATAACCGTGATGATATGTTCGATATCTTCGCAGGATCAGAACGAGAAGGGCAATTCACACGAGATGTTCATAACGTGGGTAAGATTGATGACAAAAGAGTTCTTTACCTTGCAATCATTGCAAACTTTGCTGATCCGAAGGACGCTTCATCTGCCAGATTAATTGTCCCTCTCAACGGTAAAAACTTCCCGATTAGCTTCAACCTGCGAATTGAACGGAATTCGATTAGTGGAAAGTTCGTCGGCTAAAAATGAAAGATAGGCATACTAATGGATAGGGCTCATAAAGTTCTCTGGAAAGAAGGCCTCTTTCTAACTCCTCAACATTTTCAGTCTCTTGATCGACGACATGAATGGTTGTCTTCTTTTTATGCAAAATCTCTTGATCAATTTTTCTGGGGTGTTAAGAAGATAGACATCG
>JAJRUL010000086.1 GCA_024277795.1 Candidatus Zixiibacteriota bacterium | reverse complement strand
TATCATCGCGGCCTGGTACTCACTCTCTTTTTCCTCGCAGATACGGATGAACTCATTGGTGAGTTTTTCGATAACTTTCTTACCCATGAGTGGTTCACCGCCATACCAAGTGACGCTAAATGAGGACTTCTCGGGGATTTCTTTTTCACACAGCTTGACAATGTTTTCGATTACCTCATCCGACATTACACTGCCTTGTTTGGGCGACATCGAATGAAGCTCGGAGTTTTCATAACAGTAATCGCAAGCAAAATTACAATTATAGGTCGGCAGGAGGGTAAGCCCAAACCCGTTGCCGCCAAACCGCATCTTATAGTGTCCGGCTCTGATGCCATCAAGCTCGTCAACATCTTCCGGTACTAAGAACCCTCCTTTTTTCAGATCGGTTAGTAGTTCACCGCAGTCAGAACAATCGGAGCATCCGTTGTCGCCGGTAAGCTTTAGATATTTCTGGTAGCTTTCATCATCCATCTCGCCGAGTCCGCACGAAAGAGCGTTGAAAGCGAGACGTTTACCTTTTCCGATTTCAACGAAGTGGTTATACCGCGATGGTTTTAGTTTTTCTATCATTGTTTTGCTCCCTTATGATATATAATATGTTAGTTGTAGCTTTGCAATGTTCTTTCATGGTCTTTTTATTCTTCGTTTTCCAGACCTCGATCCCGCTAGCGATGTTCACTGTTTCGATCTGAAACATAGCACGCACATTCCATGCCGGTTTTTATCGAATGCGACAGATGCGATTATAAGCTGCTGTGTGATAGTGCAATGCGATGCGAATTAAAATGCGGGCGAAAATGCGTGAAAAAAAATGAACCTTCAAAAAGCCCTGTTTTACGAATTTCACCTGTTCTGTTACGAATTTCACCTGTTCTGTTACGAATTTGGCCGATTCGTTACGAATTTGTTACGAATTTCGACGTTTTTTTACGAATTCAGGGGGGCTCGTTACGAATTCATGAATTCATAATGTTCTCTTGCAAATCGACCGATATTAATACTTGACAGACTAATTGATATAATAGTATAATTGGGCTACAGAGAGGCGCTTAGCATCTAATTCAAATGCATTTGGCGAGATCTGTCTTTGCGGGAGGTGTGGCTGTTTTTAATTTAATCAATGATATATAACAATACGATAAGGCAGGCGGGTTGGTCTGTCGCGCACATAAAGACAAGAACTGGACCCCAGCTTTCGCTGGTGCGACATTACTAGAGCACGGTAAAGTAGGTCGAAACTCCTGTAGTTTCGACGATATGACAAGGTAAATAAATGACTGAAGAGTCAGGAGCACAGGGCTCCTGACCTACAAAGAATAAATAATGCGTCATCGCGAGGAGCGCAGCGACGTGGTGATCTCACACGCGAAACGAGATTGCTTCGCTTCGCTCGCAATGACGAGAAAACGTAAGTAAATAAAAACTGTAGGTCAGGTTGCTTGCAACCTGACAGATAAACTGGAAAATGAAAAAACAGACGAACATAAGGAGATCAGATTATGAGACCATTCAATAGAGGGCTAAAAACTCTAATTACCACGTTTATTGTGGTGTTGTTCGCGGTGTCATTCCTCGCTCCGGCTGTTAGCGCATCGCAGTGGGATCCGAAAAGCCCGCCGGTTTATCCGTGGATTGATAGTAAAGCACGAACACCTGAGTATGATGACAGTCCGTGGATAGATACTAATAAAGCGCCTAGTGCAAGGTATAACTTTTTTGACTACTTCTGGGGTACGCCATTCAGCACTATCTGGACGATTATCATAGGAGTTTCTCCAACGGTAACAACTCCTGAGCCTTTAGAACCTAAAGAGTCTGTGAGAGGTTCACAAAATGGCAACTAAACTAATTCTCGAACAAATTGAATATCTCATCAGTCAAGGTTCATTGGAGCAGGCAAAAGAATTGCTTTTTGCTATTGATCAAGACGAGCTTGAATCAAGCAGGAAGGCTCATCGGTTATATCTTTTGAGTTCTATTGAATTCGAACAGGGTGTATACAATTTGACTCATATTGATAGTGCAATTGATCTGCTTCGTTGCTCAGATGAGCACAATCTGTACGCACGATCTAAGTTTAAGAAGGGGCAGATTCAGATTGCTCTTGGGTTACACTCTGAAGCAAAAGAAACTTTGCTTGAAGCTTATGTAACATATCAACGCATTCGTGATTATGAGGGTGCGGCCAGTTCAGTAAACAGACTTGCTATGGTGCATTTTCAATGCGGTAATATTGATGCTGCCGTAGAGAATCTGCAAAGAGCTATAGATTCGTATAGTAACGTGGGTGCTTTGTCAAAGGTCTTGATGATTAAGAATAACCTTGCCTTAGTGTTTTTCATGTCAGGTAAATTGACAGAATCAATAACTCTCTATTCCTATTCAGAATCAGAAATGTCTACTGCAAACCTCTCCATTCGTACTGCCTGTGCCGCCAACCAAGGCTACTCAATGGCCTTAGCTCTTTCGGGTAAAATCTCCGCGGCGCGTAAGCGGATGCGCAAGACATTGAAACTGATGGAAGAGAACAGCCGTGAGCAGGCGCAGTACTACGAATATCTTGGATGGATTAACCTGCTTGATGGAAAGTACAAGGCGGCCGAGAAGGCTCTTGCCTCCGGACTTGAGCTGTCTCTTAAGATAGCGCCGAAGTCCGCGCTTGTTTCACAGATCAAACGTCTGCAGGCCGATGTCTATATAGCAACGGAACGGTTCGACTTAGCCGAACAGACGGCCCAAGAGGCTATGGTTGTGGCCAAAGCGATCAACGAACGGGTAGAGATAGCAGCTTGCTATCGTGTCTATGCTCAGGTCTGTGCGTATCGCCACGAAACCGAGCTCGCCCGTGACTGGTTCGACAAAGCTATCGATCTGTTTGCGTTGGTCCAGTCTCGCTATGAACTCGCGGTCACTCGGTACGTCTCCTCGGCATCGGGTGTCTATGATCTCAGCGAACGCAAAGCGATGCTGTATCTCGCGCTCAATTACTTTGAAAGCGAACAGGTAACACACTGGGTAGAAAAAGTAGACGAGGCAGTACGAAGGGTAGCCCGCCCTGCGTTACATCTTGGAAATGACAACAGTTCGCAAATTATCGGTGAATCTGATTCGATTCAGAGATTACTTGAAATGGTTGATCATGTCGCTGAGTCGCATATGCCTATTCTGCTTACGGGTTCGACGGGTACTGGGAAGGATCTTTTCGCTCGTCATATTCACAATGTGAGCGGTTTCTTGGGAGATTTCGTCCCGGTTAATATTGCCGCGATTCCAAATGAAATGATCGAGGCAGAGCTTTTTGGATATACGAAAGGTGCATTCACAGGTGCGGATCGTGAACGGCTTGGATTGATTGCACAGGCTGATAACGGGACTCTTTATTTGAACGAGATCGGTGATGCTACTGCGTCTATGCAGGCAAAACTTCTTGAAGTTTTGGAAACGCGGCAAGTTCGTAAGCTCGGTGAAAACGAGAGCCGTCCCGTCAATTTTCGTTTGATAACAGCGACTAATATCGATCTTGATGAAGCGATAAAAAAGAACAGTTTCCGATTGGATCTGTATCATCGCATCAATGTTATACCTATTTCTCTCCCCGACCTTGCTGATCGGGGTGATGATATCATTCTGTTGACAGCGTATTTTGTTTCAAAAGCCGTTGGGCGTAAAGTTAAACCGACGGAGATTTTGCCGTTCTGTCGTTTCCTGCAAAAGCAGGAATGGAAGGGGAATATCCGTGAACTTCAGGCGGAAGTTGGACGCATTTGTAAAGAAGCGAGCTTTGATTTGAATCGGTTGTTGCCTGTTGCGTTGGCGGGTAACTGTTCATCTGAACAGGAGCAGCTCAGAGAGATGCTTGTTTCGACCGGTTGGAATCGCTCTTTGACTGCTAAGTTGCTTGGTGTGAGCGAAGGGACAGTGCGAAATCGAATGCGGAAATATGCTTTTGATTGTGAGAATTAGATAGTTTATTTCGGGTTAGACGTGCTGGTGGCAGGCAAGAGTTGATACAATGTTGATTTTTGCGTCATCGCGAGGAGCAAAGCGACGTGGTGATCCCACACGCGAAACGAGATTGCTTCGCTTCGCTCACAATGACGAGATGCGGTGTTGTCGCAGGTCTGCAAACGGATTCTGTGCTGTCAGGTCACACTTTTGACCAGTCAAAAGCAAGACCTGACAGAAAGGGGAATGAAGAACCCACCAGCCGATCTCTTCGAGATCTCTTGGTGGGATACAGTGGTAGAAAATCCCGATACAATTGCTGACATACAGAGTGGGGTGACCAATGGATCAAATTAGAGGCATGAAAAAAGTAGCGGAGATTTTTTTGTCGGTTTGTGACCAATGTTAATGGGAAGGGTAAAAAGGAGCTACATCATATTTTTAGATTTATACAACTTGTTAGACTGAGAAACGTAGATAAAAATATGAATATAATTGAAGAGAATGAGTAATCTTATTGAACAAAGGAGATGAAGTAGTCGTAATTTGGTGAAAGGGGTGTTAGTTAGTAGTGCATAGATAAGGGGTTGCTTTCGCAGTAGTTTTTGTGATTGTAGCAGTCAGCTGTATGCTAGGGTGTAGTAAGGATGATGAGTCTTCAAACGGTTCATTGAGTCCATCGAATTCATCGCTATATGGTACATGGCAGTTTCAATCGGTGGAGATAGGCGGGCGACCGTATCATCTCAATCAAGTTCTTCCATGGGCAGTAGGAACCAAAGATGCACGGATAGTGATCAATAAAAACGGAACTTGTGTGTACAGCAATATCGATTCATCGGGTGTAGTACTTTCAGAGGTGCAGGGGTATTTCTCAGTCGATAAGAGCAAATGTGTTGTGAATGTCAATACTAATTCGGGTAGCTTGATGTTCAGAGGGAAGTGGGAAGTGCGCGGTGATATTTTGAAATTGATCTATTCTCAGGGACATGAGATAGAGCTTGTTGCAAAACGTCAGTAGGATTTGCACAGTAGATGACGGCGCGAGAATCCTAATGTGAGAAAGGTGTTGTCAGAGAGTTCATGATCGCGGTATAAGCAACTCTCTGAGGCACCTTTCTTCTTGATAACCAGTCGGTGACATTGTAGTTTTGACGGGTGAACTACAAAAGCGTTGAAATATATTATCTTGTGATTATTGTGTGATGAGCAGGAGCCTTGTTTCGTATAGTGCGATGGTTGCTCTGCTGTTGCTTGTCGCTGTACGTTTTGTTGCACTCGAAACGGATCCTCCGTTTTTTTATATTGGGCACGGGCAATCGCAGTTAACTGATACATATCAATCGACATTATCAGCACGGAATGCGGTTGTTTATGGTAGTTGGAACCCATACGGGTTTCATCGCTGGGATGTCTTCAAGCATTCTGTTGTGTCAGGAATGGCCTATCTGTTTTTTAACGTATTTGGTGTGTCTCGTGTGACGGCTAATCTTGCCTCACTGACTCTACAGTTAATCGGTTTCCTTTTTTTCTTGCTTGGGATGATGAGCTTGCGTGATAAGTGGGAAGTCATTGTAACTGCTTTGATTTTACTCCTTAACAGCACGCTGTTTTTCTATGGGCGTATGCCATATTTGGAAAACGGTCTTATTTTTTTTGCGGGGCTTTTGTTCTTTGTTCAAATGCGCTTCTCAGAACGATTGTGGGGTCAGTTGTTAACAGGGTTCTTGGTTGCATTGGCGGGATTGGCGGGGAAACTGTTTGGGCTTTTACTCGCAGGGCCTGTCTTGGTCGTTACAGTGTATCAATACCGTTCAAAGTTGTTGAAGCCTCTTTTCTATATTGCGGTTGGTTTCATTGTTGGTGCGCTTTCATATTTGTACCTCTTCTATGGTGGTGATATCTCGTTACTCCGTAGCTACTATGCTGAGCAGGCAGTAGGGATGTATGGCCCACCTCCTGGTTTGCAATCTATTAACTATTTCTTTCTTATGCTCTTTACGTATGGCGGTGAATCAGGGTTGTGGGAGTATATCCCATTTCTATTCTTGCTTGTAGTTGGTAGTATGTTGATCACATTGCTGAAGGGTGAGTATGTCGGGCCGTTTAAGAAAGAGAATCTTCCGATAGTTTTTTGTTTTGGTGGGTTGTTGCTCGGGATTCTCGGATTGTCTCCTCACTATTATCGTCCTATGCGGTATTCATTGTTCCTACTGCTTCCTGCAACAATGATTTGTGGATATGTGTTGCGTTCACTGTCTGATAAAAAGCTAACTTTACAGTTGAAGGTGAAGAGTGCCGAGTTTGTGATAGTATTGATTGTTATTTGGTATGCGATTGTTCAGTCGGTTATGATTTTTAAGGAACCATCGCTTCGGTTTGATTCGGGTAAAGATGTTGTGTGGATTGCAGGTGGGGTGGCGTTGCTTATTGCTTTGATTTTATCGTATCTCTTGCGGGAAAAGCGGGTGCTTTCCAAGTCATTTTTTGTCGCTATTCCTTTTGCGGTGATTGTTGTCGGTATGCTTGTTGTACAGGTATCATATATCGAGCGCGGTCTGTTTAGCCCGGGTGCGTATTTTCAGGCGTATAACAAGTTGATCAGCCAGTTGATTGATGAGAATTCAGTAATAACGGGGCCGTATGCCCCTGCTTTGTCGATCGATAATCGATTAGGTGCGTTGATTTATATGTTTGGGCTTTCAGATGTTGAGCGAGAGCTCTTTGATCGTACCCCTATCACTCATATAGTAACTGATGGTTCGAATTGGCGTGAAGCGAAGGAACACTTTCCAAAACTTCAGAATTCAACTATTGTTTGTCAGTTTGTTATCAAAAACCGAACTATTCAGCTCTATCGTGTGCCAGAGGATAGAGTCCCGCTTACTGATTTTGAAAAAGGGGTTAATTATTATATAGAGCGAAAGCCTGATTCGGCCTTTGCTCACTTCAACAGTTTTGTTCACAAATATCCTGAAAATTGGATTGGCTATAATTATTTGGCACTCTCTCTTTTTGCTCAAATGAAATTCCCTGAGACAGTCAAAGTCTTAGAGTTAATGGATCGTAAGTTCCCAGAGAATTATATGGTGCTTGGAGCTTGTCGAGGGATGTATCGTCAACTCTCAAAGGTGACAAAAGAGAAACATTTTCAACAGATCGCGGATTCCTTTGAAGAGCGTGTGTTGAAGCTCAATCCAATAGCTCCTATAAACTAGTTAGCCTTTGTAACCTTAACGCTGTCAATGTCTAAGCTGGTTTCAAACGAGATGTGAAACGACCTGTACATCCTCTTTTTGCTTGACTTGGTTGGGAGTCTCCGATACCTTGATCGCTATTCTGATGGCTGAAGTTGTTGGTTGGAAATTTTTTCCTGTGGAATCTTTTGATATTCGGCCAAGATTGTTCGTCTCACTCTTGGGAAAGACGAACCAAACCGTTTTTGAGATACGATAAGGAACACGTGTTGGTAATCCGATCAAACGAACAACACCTGCGATGGTCGGTGTTGGTCATTCACTTAGTCTTATTTTCTCTTGTCTTATTTAGCTCAGTAAGCGGAGCTGAAAGTGATTCGATTACAGCAATTCCTGCTCTCGCCCCCCCGACTAATGTGTCTGCAATAGACAAACCGAATGATGGGGGAGGATCGATCTCGATACGTTGGGGGCTGTCTCAAGATGATTACGACGGTGGTTTGGTGAGTGGATACAAAGTGTTGCGGGCGACTGATTCTAACGGGATAATGAGTAGTTTTACAGAGATTGGTGATGCTACTGCAGGACAGGCTGAATATGTCGATGGTAATGTATCTGATGACAGTTCATACTATTATCAGGTCGTTGCATTTGCACAGATTGAATCAAATGGTGCTGCGCATGATCTGATAGCCAAATCTGCAATAACAGGACAAGTTCAATCTTCTGCACAATGGTTCGATTGGCAGAGGATTAATGTTTTTGTCGGTGTGCTCATTTTGTGTGCGTTGATTATTTTTTATATTCGCCAAGCACAATCTGGAAAAGAACTGTTTATCAGGAAGATTGCTGGTTTGGAAGCGATTGATGAAGCTGTTGGTCGTGCGACTGAGATGGGGAAGAAGATATTTTATATACCCGGCACCCAGGATATGGATAATGTGCAGACTATTGCGGGTGTTACAATTCTTGGTCGTGTTGCTGAGCTGTCTGCACAGTATGAAACATGGTTAGAGGTTCCTGTTGCACGTTCACTGGTATTAGTGACGGCGAAAGAGATTGTCAAAGAGGCATACTCCAAAGTCGGTCGTCCCGACGCATTCAATGAAGATCAAGTACATTACTTAACTGATGACCAGTTTGGTTATGCGGCAGGTATTGACGGTATGGTTGTGCGAGAGAAACCCGCAACGATTTTCTTTATGGGTGCGTTTTATGCCGAGTCGTTGATTCTTGCAGAAACGGGTAATTCTATTGGCGCAATTCAGATTGCTGGTACCGGTATGCCTTCTCAGTTGCCGTTCTTTGTTGCGGCTTGCGATTATACATTGATAGGTGAGGAGCTCTTTGCCGCTTCGGCATATTTGTCTCGTGAACCGAAACTTCTTGGCTCACTTAAAGGGCAGGATATGGGGAAAGCGTTGATATTGATTGCCTTGATTGTTGGTATCCTCTTGGAAACATTCGGGATTTGGACTTTTTCCGATCTATTTGGAGTGATTGATTGATATGAGGCGGGAGATTCCATTATTCATTACAGGGGTAGTCGGGATTGTATTTGTCCTGCAGTATTTTATTCCACATTTCCCGTTTAATAAGATGAATGCCTGGTTTTCCGATTGGTTCTCTATTGTTCAAGCTTGTGCCATATGGCTTGGTGTTTTGAATCTGCTGAAGATTTCGTTTCAAAATATAGGTCGTCGAAAAGATGACTGGGGGTATGCTATTGTAATTGTAGTCTCTTTCCTTGCGATTTCCATCGTCGGTTTTGCCGAAGGAGAGGCGTTCCGTGATAGCGGGACAAGTTTTACGTGGCTGTATGATTATATTTACACTCCTCTTTCATCTTCAATGTTTGCGATACTTGCATTCTTTGTTGCTTCGGCATCTTATCGTGCGTTCCGCGCACGTAATTTTGAGGCGACTCTTCTATTGCTTGCCGCATTTTTTGTGATGCTCGGAAGAGTGCCGATTGGTGATGTACTTACCAGTTTTATGCCTGATCAACTACAATTGTCTTCGTTGGCAACATGGATAATGAATTTTCCACAGACAGCAGGGCAACGTGCTATTATGATCGGTATTGCTTTGGGTATTGTATCTACATCGTTGCGTATTATTCTCGGTGTTGAACGATCACACTTAGGTGGAGGAGACTAGGTGTCAACACGAACAAAAGAATTGATCGTACTGTCGATCGTCACAGTATTTTGCATCATTGTCTATTGGTTTAAAGCAACAGGGCGGATGCACGGTTTTCAATTTTCGACTGGTATGTCGATTGTTGTTAGTGCATTGATCTTTCTTTCACTTGTTGTCGTGCTCATTCTTACTCTGAAAGGTCGATTGATCGGCCGTCGACTGGTTTTTCTCTATGTTGCAATCGGTGTTTCATTGCCATTTTTTATGTCCATTACGCAGGAGATCAAGATATCTCCTGAAGTTCAAACGCTTTATGACGGGCTTGCTGAACTTCCTACCGGTTCCAAAGTATTGGTTGCATTTGATTATGATCCCCCTTCTGCACCTGAATTGCAACCGATGGCGGAGTCATTGTTGCGGTATTGCTTTAACAATGACTTGAAAGTGGTAGTAATGGGGCTTTGGCCTCAAGGGCCACAACAAGCGAATATGGCTATAGAAGCGGCTATGCGAGATGAGAGTATTGCGAGCAAAAACCTGCAGTACGGAGTCGACTGGGTGAATCTTGGTTTTCAGTCAGGTAATGAGTTTGTTATTCAGCGGATGGGTTCAGAATTTAAGTCGATGTTTCCTACTGATTATGCAGGCAGGCCGTATGATGAGCTTGAATTGGTACAGAATGTTCATAATTTTTCTAATATCGATTATGTTTTCAATTTGTCTGCGGGCTTCCCTGGGACGATTGAATGGGTTCAGGTTGCTGTTGATCGGTATGGAGTGAAACTTGGTGCAGGTAATACGGCAGTTCAGGCTCCGCAATGTTATCCCTATCTACGATCCGGTCAATTGATCGGAATCTTAGGTGGGATGAATGGGGCTGCAGAGTTTGAATTACTTACTGGTTTTACGGGTAAGGGGACGAAGTTTATGCTTTCGCAATCGTTTGCCCATATGATAGTATTGTCGTTTATTTTAATCGGGAATGTTGCGTTCATTATAGATCGTCGTAAGAAAAAATCCCCGATCAGGTAATGGTGGAGTTGATCTGATGGAACATATTGCACTCTGGGTAGCGGCCTTTCTTACATTAGGAATCTATTCCTTTTTGTACAAAGATAATCCATGGTACAAACTATGTGAGGCTATCTTTGTCGGGATATCTGCCGGTTACTGGTTTGTAACTTTGTTTTGGGATAATATCTATGGAAAATTCTGGTTAGGTGTTTTCCCTGATACAACAACGAATGCCACAGGTGAGATAGTGTATGTTTCGACACCAGATTATTGGTTGATCGTTGGTGCTGTGCTTGGTTTCCTCATGCTTTTGAGGTTGGTACCGAAAATTGGTTGGATTTCCCGTTGGCCACTTGCGTTTATTGTCGGTGCTACGGCTGGTTTCTATTTGATTAACTATTTCTCATCAAATGTCATGGCGCAGGTTCAGGATACGATTATGCCACTCTTTGGAGTAGGGTACAATGCTTCTGTGTATGATATAATAGGCAATGTCGTTATTGCTGTAGGTACATTTACAGGGTTAATCTACTTCTTTTTTTCCAAGGAGCATAAAGGTGCTTTTGGTGGTGCGGCACGAGTCGGAATCTTTTTCCTTATGATTACTTTTGGTGCTGCCTTTGGATATACCGTGATGAGTCGTATGTCGCTTCTTATCGGTCGTATGGACTTTATTTTCGGTGATTGGTTAGGACTCATAGGATAATGAAGAGCATGAATGGTAGATCATCTATTTTATGTCATGTGATTCTGTCCGTACTACCTTTGGTGCTCTATGGATCTGTCATTGCTCGTCCAAACCCAATAAATGCACCAACTGATACGGTAACTACTGCGATCGAAGTTCTTGATCCACCTGCACCAGTTACTTCATTGTTAGCTCAGGATTATGAATATGATGATGGGAAG